>JAKAXG010000430.1 GCA_021827225.1 Actinomycetes bacterium
GAGCATGGCGAAGCCCAGGTAGACGAACATGGCGACGGAGATGGCGAGCAGGACGCCGTCGGTGACGCTCATACCCGGTCGAGCGCCCACACCAGGCCCAGCATCGCCAGGGCGAAGACGACGATGCCCACGGCAACCAGAAAGTCGGACATGAACCCACTCTGGCCCGCGCCCTCTGAACAGGTTCTGGACGCTCGGCGCCGCGCCTTAATAATCCCTTCACGGGTCCCGCAAGGACGAACCGCCGGCTACCGGGGCCCGATGGGCGACAATGGACAGGTGCGCAGAACCCTTGGCGCCTCGGCGGCCAGCCTGGTGCTGACCGTGGCGCTGGCCGCCCTTCTCGTGCCGTTCCGCAGCGACCTCAGCATCGCCACCGTCGGTCTGATCATGGTGATCCCGGTGGTGGTCGCCGTGGTGTCGGGCGGCTACACAGCCGGGGTGTGCGGCGTGCTGGCCGGGTTCGTGGCCTGGGACCTGGTGTTCATCCCGCCCTACTACACCCTCGACGTGGGGGCGGCCCAGAACTGGGTGGCGCTGGCCGTCTACGCGGTGGTCATGCTGCTCGTGGCCCAGGTCGTGAGCCGCCTGCAGGCCGCCCGGGCCGAGGCCCAGAACCGGGCCACCGAAGCCCAGCGGATCTTCGAGCTGTCGCAGCTGCTGGTGGCGGACCGGTCCCTCCCCGAACTGCTCGACAGCATCGTGTCCGCCGTCCGCGCCGTGTTCGACATCGCCGGGGCGGCCCTGCTGCTTCCCGAAGACGGTCGTCTCGAGGTCGCCGCGTCCGCTGGCGAGCCGCCCGAGATCGCCGACCTGGACTGGATCGCCACCCCTCCCAGCCGTCCGGTGGCGGTGGGCACGGTGGGAGGGCCCACCGCCGGCGTGCGCACGGTGGCGCTGGTGGCCGCCGGCCGGCCCGTCGGGGTCCTGGCCCTCAAGGGCGCCCGGCTGCGCCGGTCGGAGCTGGCCCGCCTGCAGACCTTCGCCAACCACGCCGCCCTCGCCGTCGAGCGGGCCCAGCTGCAGGCCCAGGCGCTCAGGACCCGGGTGCTCGAGGAGGTGGAGACCCTGCGCAGAGCGCTGCTGGGAGCGGTGTCCCACGACCTGCGCACCCCCCTGGCGGCCATGAAGGTGGCGTCGTCGACGCTGCTGCAGGACCCGACCGGGACGGCCGGGGACCAGTCCGACCGGGCCGAGCTGCTGGAGCTGCTCGACGGTGAGATCGACCGCCTCACCAGGCTGGTCACCGGCCTGCTGGACCTCTCCCGCTACCAGGCCGGGGCTCTGCGCCTGGCGCTGTCGGAGTGCTCGGTGCTGGACCTGGTCGCCGACGCGGTCGCCGGCATGCGGCCGTCGCTCGGGGATCGCGAGGTGGCGGTCGCGGTGGCCGACGACCTGCCGGCGGTGGCCGCCGATCCGGTGCTCGTCGGCCAGGTGATCGTCAACCTGATCGACAACGCCCACCGCCACGCCCCGCCCGGCACTCCCATCACCGTGGAGGCCGGGGCTGCGGGCGACCACGTGCGGGTCTCGGTCGTCGACCGCGGCCCGGGGGTGGCCGACGCCGACCGGCGGGCCATCTTCGACGGTTTCGTCGGCTCCAATCGCGGCGGCCGGGCGGGTATGGGTCTGTGGATATGCCGGGCGTTCGTCGAAGCCCACGGCGGGACGATCTGGCTGGAGGAGCCGACCGGGGGAGGGGCCCGGTTCACGTTCACCCTGGGCCTGGCTTCGGAGCCGGCCGGGCTGATCGGGTCGGCCCGGTGAGCAGCGTTCTCGTCATCGACGACGACCCGTCACTGCTGAAGGCCCTCCGGCTGGGCCTGAAAGCCGGCGGCCACCGGGTGGTGACCGCCACCACCGCGGAGCAGGGCCTGATCCAGACCGCCGCCGCCGCCCCCGACGTGGTGATACTGGATCTGGGGCTGCCCGACATGGACGGGATAGAGGTGGTTCGCCGCCTGCGGGAGTGGAGCCAGGTGCCGGTGGTGGTGCTCTCCGCCATGGACTCCGAGCACCGCAAGGTCGAGGCGCTCGACTCCGGCGCCGACGACTACGTGACCAAGCCCTTCGGGATGGCCGAGCTCGAGGCCCGCATCCGGACGGCCATGCGCCACCGCCGCGCCGCGGCCGGCGAGCCGGAGACCACGCTGGTCGAGAAGGGCCCGTTCCGGCTGGATCTGCTGCACCACGAGGCGGCCGTGGACGGGCGGGTGGTGGAGCTCACCGCCAGGGAGTTCGAGGTCCTCTCCTTCCTGGTCCGCCACGCCGGGCGGACCTGCACCCACGAGATGATCCTGTCCTCGGTGTGGGGAGCCGGGTACAGCCGGGAGGCGCAGTACCTCCACGCCTACATCCACCGCCTGCGCCAGAAGCTCGGGCCTGCCCGGGGGCAGCTGCTGCGCACGCTGCCCGGCGTGGGCTACCTCCTGGAGGCGGATCAGGGGGATCGGCCGGCGGAGGGAGGATGAACCCCCGCCGGGTCCGGATCCGCGCCAGCCCCCGAAGGCGCGGATCCGACCCGGCGAATCGGCTCAACATCAGTCAGCCGACCCGCCACCAATTTGTCGCGGTTCGATCAACGCAGGTCCAACGACCGATCAAACTCCGGCGAATCGTCTGTTGTGGAACTAAGGCCGACGGATAGCGCTAGCCCTCGGCCACCCCACCGGCCCGGATGTAGCCGCCCTCGGTGTGCACCAGAGCCCCCTGTTCGACCAGGCGGGCGAACGCCCGGCTCAGCGACTCCTCGGTCATCCAACCGGTGAACGCCGCGAGCAGCGCCTCGAAGGTCAGCGGGTCGCTGCCCCACCGTCTGTAGCCGTCCAGGATGGCCTGCTCAGTACGGTTGTACCGAACGGTGCTGGTGTGGCTCAACATGTCCGTCCCCCCGTTCCTCTCACCGCCAGCGAGACGGACAAAGCGTACAGGAATCCACGAACCACTCCAAGCGTCAGCCGGATGATCGGGTCGCCTCTCTGGCGGAAAAAGGCTCCGCAGCCGGTCCGGCCGCCAGCCGGCCGCCGGCCCGGAGCCGCCGCGGCCGGCCCTACACGCCGGTTCGGGCCGGACCCCGCAGCAGGTGGGCGACCCGCTGGCGGCTGATGCCGAACAGGGAGGCGATCCTCTCCATGGACATGCCCTCGTTGTGCAGCGCCAGGGCCTCGGCCCGCTGCATCCGGGAGAAGGCGTCCACCAGCGACGCGGTGGCGTCGCGCATGGTGCGCACGATGAGGGGCTGGTCCTCCTGGCCGACGATGTCGGCCAGCGACCGCCCGGCCTGCAGGTGCCGCCGGATGCGGGCGGCTCGCCGGCTGATGCCCCGCCGCTCGGCGCTCAGCTGGTCGAGCACGGTCAACAAGTGGTTCAGCGCGGCCTCGAATGAAGCGGCCGCGTCCGTTCGTGAGTTCGCATCTGCCCCTGATGCCATGGGCTGAGGGTAGCGCCGCCGCCGGGGCGGGACGTCAGGCGTTGGTCTGCAGCTTGCCCATCCAGGCGCCGGCCCGGGTGACGGCCTCGTCCGCCTCGGGGATGAGTCCCACCATCATCTGGAACACATGGAACGCCTCGGGCCAGATCTCCGATTCGACGGAGACGCCGGCCGCCGCCGCCCGATCCACCAGGCGGGCGGAGTCGTCGAGCAGGACCTCGGCGTCGCCCACGTGCACCAGCAGCGGGGGCAGCCCGGCCAGGTCGGCGTAGAGAGGGCTGGCCAGGGGGTGGCGGCGGTCGCCGTCGTTGAGGTACCAGCCGACGGTCCGCTCGATGTCGGCCGGGTTGATCATGGGGTCCGCGTCGGCCCGGGTGCCGAGCGACCCGCCCGTGGCCGCCAGGTCGGTCCACGGCGACAGCAGGTAGGCGCCGGCCGGGAGGCGGTCGCCGGCGTCGCGCAGCGCCAGCAGCAGGGCCAGGGTGAGGCCACCACCGGCCGAGTCGCCGGCCACCACCACCCGGGCGGGGTCGACGCCGGCTGGGCCGGTCAGCCACCGGTAGGCCGCCTCGGCGTCTTCCACGGCGGCGGGGAACGGGTGCTCCGGGGCCAGGCGGTAGTCCACGCTGAGGCCCCGCAGCGATCCGGCCCGGCACAGGGCCGCCACCAGCCGGCGGTGGGTGCGCGGCGACCCCTGGAAGTAGCCGCCACCGTGCAGGTAGAGCAGGACGCCCTCCGGCCGGGCGGCACCGCCGGGCGCCGGCTCCGGCTCGGTCCACTCCGCGGGCACCCCGCCGGCCGAGACCGGCTCGTAGCGGTAACCCGGCAGCGCCGGTAGCGCCCCCAGCATCTCCTCCATCCCGCTCCGAAGCTCATCGATGGACGGTCGGGGGCCGGTCTCCGCCGCCTGGCGTTGCTGGCGCATCATCGCCTTCAGGTCCGTCATGGCTTGACTGGCCACCACTCCACCCCCGTGATCCGTGGACACCTACTGTGCCCGGCCACGCTACTGCGGCGCCTCGGTCGCCGCTCCAAGTGACTTCCGGCCCTGCCTCCGGGAACCGGCCCGCCGGTAGCTTCCACCCGCACCCGGCCGCCGCCGGGCGCCGACATCAGGAAAGCGGATGGGAGTTCCAGACAGCGGTCGCCGCGATCCGACCCGCCCGGCGCCCGCCGGGATCCGCCGTCCGGTTCGGGGCCGGGTCCGCTCCCGGGCTTCCGGCCGGCGGGTCGGCCGCCTCCTGGCCGCCGTGGCGGCGATCGAGGTCGTCACCGCGACGGCGGCGCTGGCCGCCGACATCCCGGGCGGCGGGTCGCGGCCCGCCGCCGCC
>JAKAXG010000431.1 GCA_021827225.1 Actinomycetes bacterium
GGCGAAGACGGTCATGCCGGGGATGCGCAGGCACAGGGCCATGTCCAGCACGCCGTGGTGGCTGGGGCCGTCCGGCCCGGTGATACCGGCCCGGTCCAGGGCGAACACCACCGGCTGGCCGTGCAGGCCGACGTCCATGTTGGCCTGGTCGAACGCCCGGGAGAAGAACGTGGCGTACACCGCGACCACCGGCCGGAGGCCGCCCATGGCCATCCCGGCCGCCGACGTCACGGCGGTCTGCTCGGCGATGCCCACGTCGAAGAACCGCTCCGGCCACCGGGCGGCGAACGGCAGCAGCCCGGTCGGCCCGGGCATGGCGGCGGTGATGGCCACCAGGTTCGGGTGGCGCTCGCCGGCGGCGAGGATGGCCTCGTTGAAGGCCTGGGTGTAGCCCTTCAGGGCGTGCGGGTCGTCGCCGGGGCCGACCGCCGGGTCGAACACCGGGGCGTCGTGGAGGCAGCGCTCGTCGTCGTCCTCGGCCGGGCCGTAGCCGCGCCCTTTCCTGGTGACCACGTGCACCACGATGGGCCCGTCGAACTCGGCGGCCTGCACGAGCGCCTGCTCCATCCCGGGCACGTCGTGGCCGTCGATGGGGCCCACGTAGCGGACGCCGAGGGCCTCGAAGAAGGCGGGGGGCTCGATGACCTCCCTGACCGCCGAGTACAGCCCCTGCAGGCTGCTGTAGGCCAGGTTGCCGACCCCGGGCAGCTCCCTCAGCCGCTCCTCCATCCGGGAGCGCATCGAGGTCAGGCCGGGGTGGAGCCGGATCTTGGTGAGGCTCTCCGACAGGCGCGAGACGGTGGGGGCGTAGGAGCGGCCGTTGTCGTTGAGGACGATCACCACCCGGCTGCCGCTGTGGCCCAGGTTGTTGAGGCCCTCGAAGGCCATGCCCCCGGTCATGGCCCCGTCCCCGATCACCGCCACCACCCGGCGGTCCGAGCTGGTGCTGCGGGCGACGGCGGCGGCCAGGCCGTGGGCGTAGCTCAAGATCGTCGAGGCGTGGCTGTTCTCCACCCAGTCGTGGACCGACTCGGCCCTCGACGGGTAGCCGGACAGGCCGCCACCGCGGCGCAGGCTGGCGAACATCTCGCGCCGCCCGGTCAGCAGCTTGTGCACGTAGGCCTGATGGCCGGTGTCCCAGAGAAGGATGTCCCGCGGGGAGGAGAACACCCGGTGCAGGGCGATGGTCAGCTCCACGGCGCCCAGGTTCGAGCCCAGGTGCCCGCTGTTGGTCGCCACCGCGTTCACGATGAACGCCCGGATCTCCGCCGCCAGGGTCTGCAACTCGTCGTGATCCAGCCGGGCCAGGTCCGTCGGCGAGCTGATCGACTCCAAAAGCATTGACCGAGGGTACCGCTACCCGGACACCTCAGCGGTCCCGCCCGGCCACGAACCGGGCCAGCTGGCCGAGGGCGTCGCGGGCCTGCCCGGTCAGCCGGAGGCGCTCCAGGGCGGCCTCCGAGCGGGCCACCAGGGAGGCGATGGTGGCCTCCACCTCGGCGCGCGCCCCGGTCTCCTCGATGAGCTTCTGCAGGGCGAGCACGTCCGCCTCGCCCAGGTCGGCCGCCCCGAACCGGTCCGAGAACCACCTTCTCTCCCGGCCCGTCACCCGGGAGGCGGCCAGGCTGGCCAGGAGGGTGGGTTTGCCCTCCCTGAGGTCGTCGGCGACCGGTTTGCCGGTGACCGCCGGGTCGCCGAACACCCCGAGGATGTCGTCTCTCAGCTGGAACGCCTCGCCGAGGGGCAGGCCGAATTCCGACAGCGGCCCGGCCAGTTCGTCCAGCCGCCCGGGGGCGGCCAGCGCCGCCCCGAGGTGGAGGGGCCGCTCGATGGTGTACTTGGCCGTCTTGTACCGGCAGATGCGCTGGGCGCGCGCCGCGCCCTGCTCCGGGTCGGCGATGCCCTGGGCGGTGCCCAGGACGTCGAGGTACTGCCCCACGTTCACCTCCAGGCGCATCTCCTCGAACACCGCCGCCGCCTCCGCCGGCGCCCCGGACATCAGCCGGCTGCTGTAGACCAGGGCCAGGTCGCCGATGACGATGGCGCTGCCCTCCCCGAAATGCTGGGGGTGGCCGGACCATCCCCGGCTGCGGTGCAGCTCCCGGAAGCGCACGTGCACGGTGTCCGCCCCGTGGCGGCGGGGGGAGCCGTCGATGATGTCGTCGTGGATCAACGCCGCCGTGTGGAGCATCTCCAGCGCGGCGCCGGCGTCGGTCACCGCCGGGTCGTCGGCCCGGCCGCCGGCCCCCACGAACGCCCAGAAGCAGAACGCCGGCCGCAGCCGCTTGCCGCCGGCCAGCACGTAGGTCCGCAGGGCGGCGAACGGCTCGTGGAGATCGGCGTCGACCCCGCCCCAGCGGTCCACCTCGGCTCCGAGCAGGGCGGCCAGCCGCCCGTTGACAGCCTCGGCCACCGGCCGCACGACCTCCGGGATGGCCGGGCTCATCGCCCGGCCTGCGCCTCGGCGCCGACGGTCCCCGGTGGCACCGGGAACGCCTGCCGGGAGGCGGCGCGCCGGTCCACCCACCCGGTGAACAGGCGGGCCAGCAGGTAGGACAGGCCCAGCAGCAGCAGCCCGGCGATCACGTCACCGAAGAAGTGGTTGGCGGTGACGACCACCGCGAAGATGGTCACCAGCGGGTAGACGAACAGCAGCACCTTCCCCCACCAGGGGCGGACGATGCCCACCGTGGCGCAGGCGCACCACGCCGCCCAGGTGGTGTGCAGGCTGGGCATGGCGGCGTACTGGTTGGACACGTCGTTGACCGGGCCGCTGGAGAAGTTCCACAGGCCGCCGATCACCCGGAGGGTGTCGACGAAGTGGTAGCCGGGCGGGAGGAGCCGGGGCGGCATCATCGGGAAGAACATGAAACCGATCAGGGCCACGCCGGTGGCGACCGCCAGGGTGTTGCGCCATCGCCGGTAATGGTCGGGGAACCAGAAGAACAGGGTCACCAGCACGGCGACGGCGGCGATGAAGTGGAGGGTCCCGTAGTAGTCGTCGCAGGCCTCGATCAGCCAGCGGTCGTGGAGGAAGAAGTGCTGCACGTCCGCCTCGTGGAACAGCCCGAACCAGCGCTCCACGTGGATGAGCCGGCGGGCGTTGTGGAACGCCTGGAACACCGAGACGGGCTTGTTGCCGCGGATGTCCCGGACCAGGGTGTACAGCCCGTAGAACACGGCGACGAGCAGCACCTCGCGCCACCACTGCCCGCGCCGGACCGGTCTGGGCTCGGCGGCTGGGCGGGGTGTATCCGGATCGGGCAACCGGTCGAGATTAATAACCGCCGGCCCGCTGACTGGGCGCGGCGAGCCGGGCCTGTCCGACCGCACTCCCTGTTCGCGCGCCATGGTCAGCCGGCGCTCAGCGGGCCTTCTCCATGAAGGAGGCGCTGTCCACCACCACCCTGACCACCCGCCCGGCGGCGACCAGGCCGAACTTGTCGGTGACGGTGGCGTTGAAGGTGACCCGCTTGCCCTCCACCCGCTCCAGGCCGACGGCCGCCGTTATCCGGCTGCCCACCAGCACCGGGACCAGGTGGGTGATCTCCACCCGGAACCCGACGGAGGTCTGGCCCTCGCCCAGATGGGGGCGCAACGCCTCGGCGGTGGCCTGCTCGCACAGCGCCACCAGCCGGGGGGTGGCGAGCACCTCCACGTCGCCGCTGCCCACGGCGACGGCTGTGTCCGCCGGCGTGACCTCTAGTTCCTTCTGGCTGCACAGACCGGCCGGGAGACCCACGGATGTCAACGGTACGCGGGTACCCTCACCATGTTCCAATGCGCGCTCCGTGGCGGGCGTGGCGCCGTCCCAGGTAGGAGTTCCATGCTGATCGACGAACCGGTCCTCGAAGGGGTTCTGGCCACCGCCCTGCGCAGCGGTGGCGAGTTCGCCGAGATCTTCGCCGAGGACCGCCGGGGTACCGGCGCCCGCCTCGACGACGGCCGGGTGGAGGACCTGGCCTCCGGGCGCGAGCGGGGCGCCGGCATCCGGGTGGTGACCGGCGAGACGACCGGATTCGCCCACACCAGCGACCTGTCCGAGGCCGGCCTCAGAGCGGCCGCCGAAGCGGCCGCCGCCGCCGCCCGCCAAGGGGGCGGCGGGGTGCGCACCGTGGCCCTGAGCCGGGTGGACGCCCCGGCGCCGAGCGTGGTGTCGGTGCTCCCGGAGCAGGTCGCCAAGGCCGACAAGGTGGCCCTGCTGCGCCGGGCCGACGACGCCGCCCGCCGGGCCGGCGGCTCGATCCGCCAGGTCAGCGCCGTCTACGGCGACAGCCGCCGGCGGATCCTGGTGGCCAACAGCGAGGGCGTGCTGGCCTCCGACGACCAGGTGAAGACCCGCTTCGCGGTGTCGTGCGTGGCGTCGGGGGACACCGGCATGCAGACCGGGCGCGAGTCGGTCGGCTCCACGGTCGGCTACGAGCTGTTCGACACCGTCTCGGTAGAGGATCTGGCGGCGGCGGCCGCTGCCCGGGCCATCACCAAGCTGTCGGCCCGGCCGGCCCCCTCGGGCAGCCTCCCGGTGGTGATCAAGCAGGGGAGCGGCGGGGTGCTGTTCCACGAGGCCTGCGGCCACGGCCTGGAAGCCGACCACATCGCCAAGGAGTTGTCCGTGTTCGCCGGCAAGGTCGGCGAGCAGGTGGCCAGCCCGCTGGTCACCCTCGTGGACGACGGCACCATGGGCCCGGAGTGGGGGGCCATCGCCATCGACGACGAGGGCCACCCGGCGGCGCGCAACGTGCTGATCGAGAACGGG
>JAKAXG010000432.1 GCA_021827225.1 Actinomycetes bacterium
CAGCGACTGGGCGCCGATGCGCTCCCGGATCCGGTGGGCCGCGGAGTTGCCCTCGGACTCGGAGTAGACCAGGACCGGTCGCCGGTCGGGGGCGACCGCCCGCCCCACCGGGGTCCAGGCTGCGGGCAGGTGCAGGCCTGCGGTGCGGCTGTGGCGGAACGCTGCGACCCGTACCGTGCCGTCCTGGGCGATGACCTCGACGGCGCAGAGGTCGGCGAAGTCGGCCACGCACGTCTCGGCGACACTGTCCATGGCCTCGTCGTACTCGTCGAGGATCGGGTCCAGGAGACTACCCACAGTGGCCAGGAGATCGAGGCGTTGCAGCGCCTCCCTCTCGCCCAGATGGGCGACCTCGGCGGGTGTCATGCCGGTTCTGCCGGGATTCAGGTCGGTCATGTCGGGTCAACCAGTCTCTTGATCGCCCGAAGCCCCAGCGAGGCCCGGTATCAAAAGGTGACTCAACGGTAGCTTGCGCCGAACGTTTCTCCCACTCCGAGTGGGTTTCGGCGACCCGAAGCGACCGGTCTTGCGCGCTTCGGCCTCAATGGGGCGATGGCGGCAAAGCTGAAGTTTGGCCGGTTGGGTCAGCGGGGGCCCGGCGGGCCGGGTCAGTTCTTGGGCAGATCCCGGAAAGGGGTCACCTTGTCGTTGTTGGGCTCCTTGGGCAGACCCAGGACCCGCTCGCCGAGGATGTTGTGCTGGATCTCGTCGGTCCCGCCGTAGATCTGGGGGGCCTGGGCGAACAGCGCCATCTCGGTGACCATGCCGCCGAGGGCCCCGGTCGGCAGATCCTGCAGCGCGGCGTCGCCGGCGCTGTCGTAGCCGTGGAGCATGCCCCGGGGGCCGAGCAGGCGCAGCCCGAGGTCGCGCGAGAGGCGGAGGATGATGCTCATGGACAGCTTGGCGATGTTGCCCATGCCGGGGATGTCCCCGCCGGTGGCCCGCAGTGCCTTCTGGCGCAGCCCCATGTAACGGGCGATCTCGGTGAGGGTGTGGAGGCGGGCCAGATCCTGGCGGATCCCGGGGTCCCTGTCGAGCCCGGCTTCGCGGGCGACGGTGAGAAGCAGCTTGGAGGTCCCGCCCACGCCGCCCGGGCCGCCGGAGCCGCCCCGGGTGCGGCCCCGCACGAGGTCGCCGGCCCGCTTTCCGAGGTCGCCGGCCACCGAGCCCGGCACCGCGGTGCTGGCGCCCGCCGAGCCGCCGCCGGCCCCGAGGCCGGCCCGCTCGAAGGCCAGGGTGGTGTTCGCCACGGCCCACCCGTTGCCGGGCCCGCCGATGATGGCGTCGTTGCTCACCCTGGCCTCGTTGATGAACACCTCGTTGAACAGGGCCCGGCCGGTCATCTCGCGCAGCGGCCGCACCTCGACCCCGGGCTGGTGCATGTCGAAGGCGAAGTAGGTGATGCCCTGGTGCTTGGGTACTTCGGGGTTGGTGCGGGCCAGCAGCATCCCCATGTCGGCGACCTGGCCGCCGGAGGTCCAAACCTTCTGGCCGGTGATCACCCACTCGTCGCCGTCCCGCTCGGCCCGGCACTGCAGGCCGGCCAGGTCCGATCCGGCGCCCGGCTCGCTGAAGAGCTGGCACCAGGCCTGCTGGCCGGTGACGATGGCCCGGATGTAACGCTCCTGCTGTTCGGGCGTGCCGTGCGTGGCGATGGTCGGGGCGGCGAGGAGGAGCCCGAGACCCCCGGGGGCGGGCAGGGCACCGAACTCGATCACGGCTTCCTGCACGGCGACGGTCTCGGAGCGGGACAGGCCTTTGCCGAATGCGCTCTCGGGCAGCGCCGGCGCGCCCCAGCCGGACGTGCCGAGCCTCTCCCACCAGTCGGCGACGGTGAGGTCCGGATCCCAGTTCTCGGTGAGCCAGGCCTTGACCTCGGTCACGGCGTCAGTGGCTTGCGTGGTCGACATGACTAGCGGGCCTCCCCTCGTTCTGTTCGTTCGAAACTACAAGTATCCCCGAGCGGATGACCAACTGGCCGCCCCCGGGGGGAACCGGAGGGGATACCGTGCCGCGGTGCCCATCCACCCGCGGTCCCGGACCACCGTTTACCGCCACCGGGTCCGCTACTTCGAGGCGGACCAGCAGGGCGTGGTGTTCAACATGTGGTACCTCGGGTACTTCGACGAGGCCATGACCAGGTTCCTGGAGGAGGGGGGCCTGCCATACCAGCGCATGCTCGACGCCGGGTTCGACGTGCAGCTGGTACGCAGCGAGATCGACTGGCGCTCGTCCCTGCGCTGGCCCGACGACGTCAGCGTGGAGGTCAGGGTGGAGGGGACGGGGAGTACGTCTTTCACCCTCGGTTTCACCGTACGCCGGGCGGGGCCGGAGGGAGGGAGCGGGGAGGAGGTGGCCGCAGGCCGGACCGTCTATGTCGTGGTATCCGCCGACGGCTCCGGCAAGCGGCCCATCCCCCCCGACCTGGCGGCCGCTCTCGGGACGCCGGGGTGACGACAGCGTTCCGGGATGGGCCGGCGGAGCGGGCCGAGCAGCTGGCTTCGTCGCTGCTGGTCGACGCCGCCGCCCGCCGCCGCCCCCGGGAGCGGCGCCAGGCGGCCCGCCTGGCCCGGATCCTGTCCGATCCGGCCGGTCGCACCGCCATCCTGGCCCTGACCGACGAGGTGATGCGCATCTCCGACCGGCGCCGGGCGGCCGGCGTGTACGCCGGCCTGGTCCGCCTCGGGAGCAACCCCGGGGACGAGTGGCGCGCCGCCCGGTTCCTGTCCCCCCTCGACCGGGCCGAGTTCGTGGCCGGCGGTCATCTGGCGCCGTGGCTTCCCCGGGTCGTGGTGCCCCTCCTGCGCCGCCGGGTCCTGCGGGAGATGGACGGGGTGATCCTGCCCGCCGGCCGTCGGGCCCTGGACCGCCACGCCGCCCGCCGGCGGGCGGCCGGCATGGGCCTCAATGTCAACGTCCTCGGCGAAGCCGTCCTCGGTGAGGCAGAGGCCGATAGGCGCCTCGATCAGCTGATCGGGATGCTGTCCCGGCCGGCGGTGGACTACGTGTCGGTCAAGATCTCCGCGATCTGCTCCCAGCTGGAGGTCCTGGCCTTCGACGGTGAGGTGGAGCGGATCGCCGCCCGGCTCCGCCTGCTGTACCGGGCGGCCGCCTCCCATCGCCCGGCGAAATTCGTCAACCTGGACATGGAGGAGTACCGCGATCTCGGCCTGACCGTGGCGGTCTTCCAGAAGGTGCTCGACGAGGAGGAGTTCCGGTCGCTCGACGCCGGGATCGTCCTTCAGGCGTACCTTCCCGACTCCCTCGCCGCCCTCGAGCGGCTCTGCGCCTGGGCCGGCGGGCGCCGGTCCGCCGGGGGAGGGGCGGTCAAGGTCCGCATCGTCAAGGGCGCCAACCTGGCCATGGAGACGGTGGAGGCGGAGCTGCACGGCTGGCCCCGGGCCCCCTTCGAGGCGAAGCCCGACACCGACGCCAACTACAAGCGGATGCTCTCGGCCGCGCTGCGCCCGGAGCTCGACGGGGCGGTGCGGGTGGGGGTGGCCAGCCACAACCTGTTCGAGATCGCCTGGGCGGTGGTGACGGCGGAAGACGTCGGCCAGCTGCACCGCGTGGAGCTGGAGATGCTGGAGGGCATGTCGCCGGCGGTCGCCGAGGCGGTTGCGGCCCGCTTCGGGTCGTTGCTGCTGTACGCGCCGGTGGTGGAGCCGGCCGATACCGAGGCGGCCATCGCCTACTTGGTGCGCCGCCTCGACGAGAACAGCGGGGCGGAGAACTTCCTGGCCCACCAGTTCGCCATGACCCTCGGATCCCCCGAGTGGCGGGACCAGGCCGGGAGGTTCCGGGCCGCCGTGGAGGCCGGCGCCGGGCCGGCGGGGGAGGGGACGGCGACCCGCCGCACCCAGGACCGGGCGGCCGAGGAGGCCGGCGCCGTCCCGACCGGCCCCGCCGGTACCGACCCGGCCCGGTTCGTCAACGAGCCCGACACCGACTTCACCCGCCGGTGCAACCGGGACTGGATCGCCGGCCATCTGCGCCGGGTCGACGCGGAGGGGCTGCCGGAGTTCCGGCCCGTCGTATCCGGCCGTCCTACTGCGGAGCCGGCCGACCGCACCGGGGTGGACCCGAGCCGGCCCGGCCGGCCGGCCTACTGCTGGGCGTCGGCCTCGCCGGAGACCGCTGGGGCTGCCGTCGCCGCCGCCCGGGCCGGCCAGCCCGGCTGGGCCTCCACCCCGCCCGGCGAGCGGCGGAGGGTGCTGCTCGGCGCCGCCCGGGAGCTGGCCCGGGCCCGGGGCCGCCTGCTGGCGGCGATGGCGGTGGATGCGGCCAAGACGGTGCGCGAGGGCGACCCGGAGGTGTCCGAGGCCGTCGACTTCGCCCGCTACTACTCCGGGCACATTCCCGATCCGGGCAGCGGGTTCCGGCCCTACGGGACGGTGGTGGTCGCCTCCCCCTGGAACTTCCCCCTGTCCATACCGGCGGGCGGAGTGCTGGCCGCCCTGGCCGCCGGCAACGCGGTCATCCTGAAGCCGGCGCCCGAGACCGTCGCGGTGGCCGGGGAACTGGTCCGGGCGCTCTGGAACGGGGGCGTGCCGCCCGAGGTGCTGCAGTTCGTCCCCTGCTCCGACGGGGATTCCAGCCGGCTCCTGATCACGTCCCCCGGGGTGGACGCCGTCATCCTGACCGGGTCCTGGGACACCGCCCGTCGGTTCCTGGATTGGCGGCCCGACCTGGACCTGCACGCCGAGACCAGCGGCAAGAACGCCATCGTC
>JAKAXG010000433.1 GCA_021827225.1 Actinomycetes bacterium
GATAGGCGCCATCCTGTCCACCGCCCTGCTCGTCGGCCCGGCGGCCACCGCCCTGCGGCTCACCCGCCGCCCGGGGGCCGCCGTCCTGGCCGCCGCCGGCATCGGGGTGGCCGCCACCTGGGCGGGGGTGGCCCTCTCCTACGAGAGCTACTACTGGCCGCCCGAGCACCAGGGGTGGCCGGTCAGCTTCTTCGTGGTGTTCGTGATCCTGGCCGGCTACCTGGTGTCGACCCTGAAGCGCCGGCGGTAGAGCGTTGTTCTCGGGACTGATGACCAACTCCTGGGAGGCCGCCACCCTGGTGGCGGTGGTGGCCGGGGTGGTCGGCTTCTTCACCGTGATGCGCGGCTCGGCCTTCGCCGCCCACGCCCTGCCCAACGGGGCCTTCGCCGGCGCCGCCGGCGCGTCGGTGGTCGGGCTGAGCACGCTCCTCGGGCTGGGCGTGTTCGCGGTGGCGGGGGCCCTGCTGATAGCCGCGCTGGGCCGGCGGGCCCGCCACGACGTGGCCACCGCCCTGGCGGTGGTGGCCATGCTGGCGCTGGGGGCGCTGTTCCTGTCGCTCGGCACCGCCTACGCCCCCGAGGTCTACGCCCTGCTGTTCGGCCAGGTCCTGGGGGTCTCGGGGGGCCAGATCCCCGCCACCGCCGGCCTGGCCGCCGCCTGCCTCGCCGCGGTGGCGGTCATGTACCGCCGGCTGCTGCTCTCCTCGGTGAGCCCGGAGGTGGCCGAGGCCCGGGGGGTGGGGGCGGGGCTCACCGACCTGTCGTTCCTGCTGGTCCTGGCCCTGGCCACCACCATGGCGGTCCCGGTGGTGGGGGCCCTGCTGATCTTCACCCTGCTGGTCAGCCCGGCGGCCGCCGCCCGCTGCTTCACCGCCCGGCCCGGCCGGGCCCTGGCGTTGAGCGTGGTCCTGGCCCTGGCGACGGTCTGGGCCGCCATCGCCCTCAGCTACTGGACCGACCTGCCGGTCGGGTTCTTCGTGGGCGCCGGCGGGGCGGTGATCTACGCCGCCGGCCGGGCGTGGGCCGCCACCGCGGGGCGCCGGCGGACCCCACACCGGCGCAGCTAGGCGGCCCGGCGCCGGCGGGCCCCACACCGGAGGCGATTGTGTGCACTGAGTACACGTATGGAGTAACTCAGTGCACACAAAGGCCCGGAGCCGGGGCCGCCACCAAGGAGGCGCCGCCCGCCACCAGCGCGGCGCCGCCGCCGGCCCACCAAGGAGGCGCCGCCGCCGGCCCACCAAGGAGGCGCCGCCGCCGGCCCCCGCGGCCCCCGCCGGCGGGCCCTAGCGGAGGGCGTCGGGGCCGCGCTCGCCGGTCCGGATCCGGATGAGGTCCTCGACCGGGGTGGTCCACACCTTGCCGTCGCCGATGCGGCCGGTCCGGGCGGCGTCGACGATCAGGCGCACCACCCGGTCCACCTCGGAGTCGTCGACCACCACCTCGATGCGGACCTTGGGGACGAAGTCGATCCGGTACTCGGCGCCCCGGTACACCTCGGTGTGGCCGCCCTGCCGGCCGAACCCCTGCGCCTCGCTGACGGTCATGCCGGAGATGCCGGCGTCCTGCAGCGCCGCCTTCACCTCCTCCAGGCGGAACGGCTTGACCACGGCCGTCACCAGACGCATCACAGTCCTCCTGTCGAGGAAGTCGGGGAAGAGCCGAACGGGCCCAGGCTCCGGGACCCCGAGGACGCCTCGAGGTCGTAGGCGTTCTCCTCGAACAGGGCCAGGTCCAGGCCCACCCGCTCGTCGTTCTCGTGGACCCGCAGCCCCACCACGGCCCGGACCACCCAGGCGATGCCGGCGGTCATGATCAGCGAGTACGCGCCGACGGTGACCACGGCCAGGGCCTGGTGGCCGAGCAGCCCCGGGCCGCCGCCGTAGAACAGGCCGTCGGCGCCGAGGGACGAGGTCGTCCCGAAGAAGCCGACCAGCAGGGTGCCGAGCAGGCCGGCCACCCCGTGCACCGCCAGCACGTCGAGGGAGTCGTCGAGCTGCAGGCGGAACTTGAGGCTGACGGCCAGGGCCGACGCCGCCCCGGCCAGGATCCCGATCACCGTGGCCCCGAGGGTGTTGACGAACCCGCAGGCGGGGGTGATGGCGACCGCTCCTGCGACGGCGCCGCTGACCGCGCCGAGCGTGGTCGGCTTACCGGTGCGGATTTTTTCCACTGCTATCCACGACAGCAGGGCGGCGGCGGTGGCGGTGTTGGTGTTGATGAACGCCACCCCGGCCCCCCCGGCGGTGAGCGCCGAGCCGGCGTTGAAGCCGAACCAGCCGAACCACAGGATGCCGCCACCGAGGACGGTGAGGGGGATGTTGTGCGGGCGCATCAGCGAGTTGGGCCACCCCCGCCGCCGGCCGGCGACCAGGGCCAGCGCCGCCCCGGCCATGCCGGCGTTGAGCTCCACGACGGTGCCGCCGGCGAAGTCCTCGGTGCCGCGCCGGGCCAGCCATCCCTCGGGGGAGAACACCCAGTGGGCGATAGGGGCGTAGACCAGGATCGACCAGGCCACGATGAAGACCAGGAACGCCCCGAACTTCATCCGGTCCGCCCCCGAGCCGGTGAGCAGGGCGGGGGTGATGACGGCGAACATCATCTGGAAGATCACGAACACCACCGGCGGGATGGTCTGGGCGTGGCCCTTGGTGAAGCCGGGCACGGTCTGGCTGAGGTGCCCGAGGCCGGCGAAGTGGAGGGTGCCGATGAGCCCGACCCCGCCGGCGTCGGGCCCGAAGGCCAGGCTGTAGGTGACCCACACCCACAGCAGGCTGGCCACGGCCATGACCGCGAAGTTCTGGATGAGCATGCCGAGCACGTTCTTGCGCCGGACCATGCCCCCGTAGAACAGCGCCAGTCCCGGAGTCATGAACAGCACCAGGGCCGCGCTCACCAGAACCCAGGCTGTGTCCCCAGAGTTGTAGTGCACCTGCTGCCGTCTCCTCGTCTGGAAGCGCCGAAACGCTAGCCCACCGGGTCCGCCGCCCACCTTTCGGCGCCCGGCGCCCTCCGCCGATTAGCTTCGGGGCATGACCGCCGTGGACTTCCACTTCGATGTCATGTGCCCGTGGGCGTACCAGACCAGCAGGTGGATACGCGAGGCCCGGGGCCAGCGGGACATCACGGTGACGTGGCGCTTCTTCTCCCTGGAGGAGGTCAACCGCCAGGAAGGGAAGAAGCACCCGTGGGAGAGGCCCTGGTCCTACGGGTGGTCGATGCTGCGCGTCGCCGCCCGGCTGCGCCGGGAGCCCGACGGCAACGACGCCGTCGACCGGTTCTACGAGGTGGCGGGGCGGATGCTGCACGAGGACGGGGTGAAGGTCCACACCCCGGAGGGGGTCGAGGCGGTGCTGCGGGAGATCGGCCGGGACCCCGCCCTGGTGGGCGAGGCGGTGGCCGACGACTCCACCCACGACGAGGTCAGAGCCGACCACCAGCGGGTCCTGGACCTGGGCGGCTACGGGGTGCCGACGATGGTCCTCGACGGCACCACCCCGCTGTTCGGACCGGTGGTGACCCCGGCCCCCACGGGGGAGGCGGCCGGCCGGCTGTGGGACCTGGTGGCCGGCTGGGCCGAGTTCCCCCACCTCTACGAGCTGCGCCGCCCCAAGTCGGCCGCCGACTGGAAGCACATCGAGGCCAGCTTCAGCCCCTACCTGAACGCCCGGGACTGGCAGACCATCCAGACGCCGGTCGCCTGAAAGGACCCTCTTTGATGACCAGCCCCAACCCACCCGGCATCGTCGCTGACAGTTCCGCCTCCGGGCTCACCGCCCAGCTGGGGGAGGTGTGGGACTCCCTGGCCGGCCTCGGCGCCGGCCTGAGCGACGCCGACTGGGCCCACCCCACGCCCTGCCCGGGCTGGTCGGTGGCCGCCCAGTACGCCCACATCATCGGCACCGAGAGCATGCTGCTCGGCCGCCCCAACCCCGAGGTGGACGCCGGCGCCCCCGGCCACGTCCGCAACCAGATCGGCCAGTTCAACGAGACGTGGGTCGCCGCCCTGGCCACCAAGGGGCGGGCCGAGGTGCCCGAGGTGTTCTCCGAGGTGACCTCCGAGCGCCGCCGGGCCCTGGCCGGGATGACCGAGGAGGACTTCGCCGCCGAGTCGTGGACCCCCGTGGGCAAGGCCGACTACCGGCGCTTCATGCAGATCCGGGTGTTCGACTGCTGGGTCCACGAGCAGGACATCCGCGACGCCCTGGAGCGGCCCGGCCACGGGTCGGGGGCCGTCGCCGAGCAGGCGGTGGACGAGATCGTGCGGGCCGCCGGCTACCTGGTCGGGAAGAAGGGCGGGGCGCCGGCCGGCTCGTCGGTGCGCTTCGAGCTGACCGGGCCGGTCAGCCGGCGGGTGGACGTGTCGGTGGCGGACGGCCGGGCCCGGGTGGTGGACGCTCTCGAGGGGGAGCCGACCGCCACGCTGACCCTCGGCTCCACCGCCTTCACCCGCCTGGCCTGCGGCCGGGTCGAGCCCGCCGCCGTCGTGGACGACGGCCGCCTCGGCGGGGTGGTCCTGGCCGGCGACACCGCCCTGGCCCGGCGGGTGGCCGAGAACCTGGCGTTCACCATCTGAGGCGCGGCCATGGCCTCCCGACCGCCCCAGCCGCTGGACTACCGCCGCTTCGGTGAGGCGTTCATCCTGAACGCGGTGACCCCCGAGCGGATCGTCGACGCCGTGACCCGCATCGCCGGCGAGGTGGTGGAGTTGGGGCCGATC
>JAKAXG010000434.1 GCA_021827225.1 Actinomycetes bacterium
GCCTTCTCGAGGACCGTCTCTCCGAGCGGCACGATCAACCCCGAGTCCTCGGCCACCTCGATGAAGCTGTCCGGTGCGATGATCCGGCCCTCGGGGCTTCTCATGCGGACCAGCGCCTCCACCCCCACCAGGCTGGCGTCGGCCAGGCTGACGATGGGCTGGTAGGCCACGACGAAGCGGTCGTCGTCGAGGGCCCGGCGCAGCTCGGTCTCGGTATCGAGTCGGCGACGGGCCACGGTGCGCATCGCCTGGTCGTACATCTCCCACCGGTTCCTGCCCCGACCCTTGGCCCGGTACAGGGCCGTGTCCGCCTCCTGCAGCAGAGCGGCGGCGGTGTGCTTGTCCGACACCGCTATGCCGACGCTGCACGAGACGCTCACCTCCCGGCGACCCAGGTCGACCGGCCGGGAGACCGCGGCGCGGACACGTTCGGCCACCTCGACGGCGATGGTGGCGTCACCGACCCTCTCGGCCAGCACGACGAACTCGTCCCCGCCCAGGCGGGCGACCGTGTCCCCCGGGCGGACCGCCCGCTGTATGCGCTCGGCCACCACCCGCAGCAGTTGGTCGCCTGCCGCGTGGCCCAGGGAGTCGTTGACGGTCTTGAACTGGTCCAGGTCCAGGAACAGCACCGCGCACCTCCCGCCGCCCCGACCGGCGGACAGCAGGGCGTGCTGCAGCCGGTCGAGCAGCAGCGCCCGGTTGGGCAGTCCGGTCAGGTCGTCGTGGGTCGCCTGATGGACGAGCTGGGCCGCCGCCTCGGCCCGCTCGGTGACGTCCCGCTTGGTCGAGACGATGCCCCCGATGGCCGGGTCGTCGAGATGGTTGATCCGCACGACCTCCATGTGCCTCCAGCTGCCGTCGCGGTGGCGCAGCCGGCACTCGTACTCGACGACCCCGCCCGGTCGGCCCCGGAGCTCGGCGTGGGCCGCCTCGACCCGTTCCACGTCGTCGGGATGGATCCACTCGGTGATCTGGTGGCCGATCAGCTGCTCCGGCGGCCAGCCGAGCTGACGGAGGAACGCCGGGTTGGCGTAGGTGATGAGCCCGCCCTGGTCGGAGATGGTGATGAGGTCGGCGCCGTGCTCCAGGAGGGCGGCCGATCGGATGCGGGCCGCCTCGATCTCCGCCTCGGCCCGGCGGGCGGCGGTGATGTCGGTGAAGCTGGCGGTCACGGAGAGGACCCGGCCGGCCTCGTCGAGCACGGGGCGCGCCGATATCGACAGCCACAGGCCGGAGCCATCCGGCCTGACCACCTCGAAGGTCCGGCGGGGCGCCGCCTGCCCGGTCCGGATGGCCACCACCACCGGGAGCTCATCGGCGGATATGCGCCGGCCCGCCTCGTCGCGCATCTCCATGAACGGGCCCCGGTCGAAAACCGGGGCCGTGCCCTCCAGGTCGGCCCCGAGCAGCAGCCGGGCGGCCGGGTTGACGGCGGCGACGACCGGCCCTTCCGGACCCATCCGGTACGACACCACTCCCTCCTCGAGGGTGTCGAGCGTCATCCGGTACCGGGCCTCGCTCTCCTCCAGGGCAGCCGCCGCCCGCCGGGCTTCGGTGATGTCCTCGATCTCGGCTATCACGTAGGCCGGGCGGCCGTCAGGTCCCGGCACCCCGGAGAAGGTGACCGACCCCCACCATTCGGTGCCGTCGGGGCGGACGTAGCGCTTCTCCAGGCGCCTGGCGTCCATCTGCCCGGCGGCGACCTGGGCCATCTGCGGGGGGCCGATGTCGCGGTCGTCGGGGTGGGTGTAGTCCACGAAGCTGCTTCCCACCAGATCGCGCTCCGGGGCGCCGAACATGGCGGCGGCGGCAGGGTTCACCGCCTGCCAGGTGCCGTCGAGACGGACGATGGTCATCCCCAGCGGTGACGTCTCCCACGCCACCCGCATCCTCGACTCGGCGTCGGTCCGGGCCGCCTCTGCGTCGATGAGCCGGCGACGCCGCCCGGCCGCCAGCAGGCCGGTCCCGGCACCCCCGGCGAGGCCGGCGGCCAGGACGATCCCCGCAGCCTCCAGGAAGTCCGATCGCAACTGGCGGGCGGAGGCCAGCACCTCGCTCTGGGCCTGGATGGCCAGGACCCCCAGATCCTGGTCTGGGATCGGGTCGTAGGCCTCCACCTGGGACCGCTTGAAGTACGGGCTATACACCACGGCCGTGGCCGGCCGGCCGGTGGACGCCAGCATCAGGTTGGCTGATGAGCGCAGGGGCTGCCCGTATCCCATGTCGGAGCCGGCCACGACCATCCCGGTGCGGGTGACCAGCGACGTGGAGCCGGTAGCGCCGAAGCGGCCGGCCAGACCCCGGGGGAGCAGCCTGGTCATGTCGACCGACACCACCAGCTGACCGACCGGACCGGAGCCGGACAGTACCGGGACCCGCACGTCTCTCAGCACCGTGGAGCCGTGGAACACGATCGGCTGCACCGTCGGACCCGGCGGTGGGGCCTGGGCGAAGGATGGAGCGGGGGAGCCGGTGCGGGCGAGGACCCGGCCGGATGAGTCGTAGACCGCCCCGGCGGCGATCGGCAGACCGAGGACCATGACCGCCAGACCGCTTCCGACGGCCCTGCCGTCGCCGGTCTCGACCGCGACCGCCATGGTCGGCAGGGCCGCCGCCTGGCGCAGCGCATCGAGGGTGTGGGACCAGGTCGCATCCTCCTGCGCCGCGGTCACGTGCGCCGTGTTCGCCAGATCGGACAGCGCCCGGTGGGACGTGTTGGAGTAGGCGATCTCGGCCGCTCCCCACAGCGTGGCGGCGATGAGCAGTCCTACCGCTGCCACGCCCGAGCCGGCGACCAGCCCCGACCGGAGGGCCGAGCGCGAGACCGCTCTGGAGCGGCGGGCTGGAGCCGGTCGGGCTCTACCCACCATGATCCCACCTTCCCGGACGGCCCCCCGGGGACGCCGTGCGGGAGCCCCCGATCTGCCCGATTGCCGTCACATCCGCGTATTTAGCGGTGAAACGGACCGGGGGAGCAGGGACTTTCGGCCCTTTCGCCGGGCCGGCCGGTCGACCCTGGACCGGCGGGCGGGCGCTACCTCCTCCGGCCGGGCGGGCGCTACCTCCTCCGGCCGGCCGGTCGGGAGGACTGGCGCCAGGTGTGAGGAGCGGCCGGGGCAGGCAGCGCCGGAGGGTCGAGGAAGGCGGGCGGTCCGTCCAGGTCCAGCGCCTCCCACGGCGCCACCGCGGCGGCGTCGCGGCGGGTGAGCGGCGCCAGGTTCCACTTCTCCTCGATCATCTTCAGCACCGAGGTGTGGTCGTACACCGTCGAGGACACGAAGTCCGGCCGGGCGTACGGGCTGACCACCACCGCCGGGACCCGGAAGCCGTACCGGTCGTAGCGGCCCGCGGCGTCGTCCTCCCGGCGGGCCCCCCGGAGCATCCCCGAGTGGCGGGCCAGCCACTCGAACACCCCCCGGCGATCGGCCAGGCTACGGGGGGCCACGTCGTCGGGCTCGACTGCGGCCGGCGGCGGCACGTGGTCGTAGTACCCGCCGTGCTCGTCGTAGAGCCAGAGCAGGAGGGTGTGCGGCCACGCCGGTCCCCGCATGACCGCCTCGATGACCTCGGCGGCGAAGCTCTCCCCACGTTGGATGTCCTGGGGGTTCTCCTCCGAGGAGTAAGCGAAGTCCGGATCGACGATCGACACGGCGGGCAGGCGGCCGGAGCCGGCGTCGGCGAAGAACCGATCGACATGGCGCAGGTGTCCGATGGTGCGGGTCAGGCCGAGTGCGTACAGGTTGGCGGTGCAGCGGATCTCGCCCCGCACGGTGTGGTCGACCCTCGGCACGAGTCCGCCGAGCGCCAGCTTGGCCGCCCGGCCGGTGCGGGCGCCGACCTGCCGGCTCCACAGATGGAGCGGCGGGACGTGGTGGTAGTTCGCCCAGCTGATCCCGTGGCGGTTGAGCAGGTCGAAGATGGTCCCGGTCTTGGGGTAGTCGATGACGCCGGCGATGGCGTCGTCGACCAGCCCGTTGGCCGTGGCGGCGAGCAGGAACCTCCGGTTGGGGAAGGTCGGCCCGAGCAGGGACGAGAACCACCGGTCGGCGAGGGGGAAGGTGCGGGCCAGCCCGTGGTAGAAGGGCAGATCGGTCCCGTCCCAGTACCCCATGCCCAGGCTGACGTCGGCCCCGGGGTCGAGGTCCTCGACGGCGGTGGCGAAGCCGTCGTTGCGCCCGTCGCCGTACTGGATGTGGCTGGACCGCCAGCTCTGCGACGGGACCTGGTCGATCTGGCTCGTCGCCGGGAAGTGGTGGGCCGGCACCGCCCGGCCCCCGGGGCCGGGGTTCGTGGGCGGAGGGTCGGCGAGCCCGTCGCCCCGGCCCAGCCGACCCAGGTAGTTGTCGAAGGAGTGGTTCTCCATCATCAGCACCACGATGTGGCGGATCCGGGGTACCAGATCGGTCCCGGCCGGTCGGGACGGATCGGGGCGGCGCTCGGCGTCGGCGCCGGCCTCCCGTCCCCGCAGCCGGTGCCGGGCCGAGTTGCGATCGAGAGTGGTCTGCAGGCGGGACAGCACCGGCCCATTCTGGCGGACCGGGCCCCGACGGCGGCCAGCTAGCCGACCGGGCCGACGCCGTCCGCCGCCGCCGCCGGCGCCGGCGCCGGCGCCTAAGGTCGACCCGGTCTCCGACACCGGGAGCAGCTCATGGCCGAGATGATCTTCGTCACGAACGTGTCACTCGACGGCTTCATCGAGGACGACC
>JAKAXG010000435.1 GCA_021827225.1 Actinomycetes bacterium
CCTGTCCCAGGCGTCCGCCTGGCCCGCGCTGTCCCCCGCGTGCGCGATGCGCCGGCCCCTGCGGGCCCGCCTCCGAGCCGAGGTCGCAGCCCTGCGGGCTACCGGGGTGCCGGTCGTGGCCATCCAGCCCGGACGGTCGGTCACCGCCGCCATGGGGCTCAACCCCATGGACGCGGCCCGCCGAGGCGAGGTGTCGCGTGCGACCAGGGCCGGGCTGCGCCGGTGGCTGAGGGAGGGCGTGGAGGGTCGTCGCCTGGCCAACCTGCTGAGCGAGGTGGCGACCGGCGAGGCCGGCACGGCCTCCGGCCCGGTGGCCGCCGCCCCGTCCGCATAGGCCGGGTCCTCCCGGGTAGTTCCCCAGGGTTGTTACTATCTGGGTAGGAGAAATCCCCCGGGCACGAGAAGGGTGATGCGGCCCATGGCAACGACTTCAGATCTGGATCTCGGCCGGTACAAGCTGGGATGGAGCGACGTAGAGGACTTCTACGTCTTCAAGCCCAAGAAGGGCATATCAGAGAACATCGTGCGGGAGATGTCGTGGATGAAGGGCGAACCGGACTGGATGACCCAGCGCCGGCTCAAGGCCCTGCGCCACTTCGAGCGGCGTCCCATGCCCACCTGGGGTGGGGACATGACCGGCATCGACTTCTCGGACATCTTCTATTACATAAAGCCCATCGACCGGCAGGTGAGCGCCTGGGACCAGCTCCCCGAGTCGGTGAAGGCGACCTACGACAAGCTCGGTATCCCCGAGGCCGAGCGCAAGTACCTGGCCGGGGTGACGGCCCAGTACGAGTCGGAGGTCGTCTACCACCGCAACCGGGAGGATCTGGAAGCCCAGGGGGTCCTGTTCTGCGACATGGACACCGCCCTGCGGGAGTACCCGGAGCTGGTGAAGCGCTACTTCGGGACGGTCATCCCGGCGAATGACAACAAGTTCGCCGCCCTCAACACCGCGGTGTGGTCCGGCGGGAGCTTCATCTACGTCCCGCCCGGGGTGAAGGTGGAGATGCCCCTCCAGGCCTACTTCCGGATCAACTCGGAGAACATGGGCCAGTTCGAGCGGACCCTGATCATCGCCGACGAGGGCGCCCAGGTGCACTACATCGAGGGCTGCTCGGCGCCCGTCTACAGCACCGACTCCCTGCACTCGGCGGTGGTCGAGATCATCTGCCAGCCCTCGAGCCGGGTCACCTACACCACCATCCAGAACTGGTCGAACAACGTCTACAACCTGGTCACCAAGCGGGCCCGCTGCGAGGCGGAGGCCCACATGGAGTGGATCGACGGGAACATCGGGTCCCGGCTGACCATGAAGTACCCGGCGGTCTACCTGATGGGCCCCAAGGCCTCGGGCGAGGTGCTGTCGGTGGCCTACGCCGGACCCGGTCAGCACCAGGACGCCGGCGCCAAGATGGTCCACGCCGCCCCTGAGACGTCCTCGACCATCATCTCCAAGTCGATCTCCAAGGACGGCGGCCGGACCTCCTACCGGGGCCTGGTCCGCTTCGAGGAGGGTGCCCGCAACTCGAAGAGCTTCGTGCGCTGCGACGCCCTGCTTCTCGACGAGCTGTCCCGCAGCGACACCTACCCCTACATCGAGTTCGGCGAGCAGGACGCCCAGGTCGGCCATGAGGCGACGGTCTCGAAGGTGGGAGACGACCAGTTGTTCTACCTGATGAGCCGAGGCCTCTCGGAGCAGCAGGCCATGAGCATGATCGTGAACGGGTTCATAGAGCCGGTCACCCGCACCCTGCCGATGGAGTACGCCGTCGAGTGGAGCAGGCTGATCGAACTCCAGATGGAAGGCTCGATCGGATAGGTACGCTTCTGCGGTGACCGCTGCCATCGCTCTGGCCGTAGTTCTGGTGATCGCCGTAGCTGGCGCGTCCGTGGCCATGCAGAGCCAGCAGACCGCCCCCGGGCCCTCCCGGGGTCCGGCGCGCCCCCGACCGCCCCGCCCCACCCCGCCACCGGCACCGCCCCGGAGATCCCGGATAAAGGACCGGATGGCCCGCGGTCCCGAGCCGTCGCCGGCGCAGACCCCGTCCGAGCCGTCGCCGGAACCGACCGAGCAGGAATCGAGGGGGCCCGAGTTGCTCCGCACCGGGGTCCCGGCCCAGGCCCGGGTGATCTCGGTCGTCGACGAGCGGACGATCGGGCCCGTGACCCGCAGCCGGCTGTCGCTGCAGGTGGAGCCGGCAGAAGGATCTGCGTTCGAGGTGACCCTGCGGGTAGCCTTTCAGACGCCCGATGCCCGGGCCAGGGTCAAGGTCGGAGGGACCGTTCCGGTCCGCTATGACAGCGACGACCGGACCCGGGTGGTTATCGACCTCCCGCAGGACTGAACCCCCCAGGAGCACCCCTGCCGAACTTCACCCCCCAGACCGCCGCCGCCCTGGGCGGCCCCGACTTCCTGGCCTCCGACCGCCGGGCGGCAGCTGAGAGGTTCGCCTCCGCGGCCCTGCCGACCTCCGCCCTCGAGGAGTGGCGCTACAGCCGGATCGACGCCCTGGAGCTGGACCGCTACCGGCCGCTCGACGGTCCCACCGGCGGTGCCGGACGGAGCGGCCCGGTCGACGCGGTGCTGGCCGCCCTCGACGGAGGCGCCACCGTCATCGAGACCTGCGACGGATGGGTGACGGGCGTCACCGGCGCCGACCCGGCGGTGAGCGCCGGGAGGGTGTCCGATCTCGACTCCCTGCCCGCCGGGTGGGGGGAGCTGGCCGGTGACCCCGATGCCTTCGCCACCGCCAACCGGGCCTTCAGTCCCGATCCGGTGCTGATCGACGTGAAGTCCGGGTCGACGGCCGCCCCGGTGGTCGTGATCCACTGGTGCGCGGCCGACGACGCCGCCCTTTTTCCCAGGGTCGTGGTGCGGGCCGGGGAGAACTCCGAGGTGTCGGTGCTCGAGGTGGTGGCCGGACCGGGTCGCTGCCTGGTGGTACCGGTCACCGAGATCGACGTGGCCCGGGCCGCCCGGGTGTCCTACCAGCACCTCCAGGCCCTCGGCTCCGATGCCTGGCAGGTGGCCCTCCAGGCCAGCCGGGTGGCCACCGACGCCAGCCTCACCTCGGCTGCCGTGGCCCTCGGCGGTGACTACGCCCGGCTGCGGACCGACTCCGCCCTGACCGGCCAGGGCGGCTCCACCCGGCTGTTGGCGCTCTACTTCGGTGCGGGCCAACAGATGCACGACTTCCGCACCGTCCAGGACCACCGGGCACCGAAGACCCACTCCGACCTGCTGTACAAGGGGGTGGTGGCCAACTCCGCCCGCTCCGTCTACAGCGGGCTCATCCGGGTGGAGAAGGGCGCCCGGGGGACCAACGCCTTCCAGACCAACCGGAACCTGGTCCTCCACGAGGGAGCCCACGCCGATTCGGTGCCGAACCTCGAGATCGAGGACAACGACGTGCGCTGCAGCCACGCCTCGGCGGTCGGGCCGGTGTCGGAGGACCAGAGGTTCTATCTGGAGAGCCGGGGCGTGCCGCCGGCGGTGACGGATCGGCTGATCTCGCTCGGGTTCCTCGGCGAGGTGGTCGGGCTGCTGCCGTTCCGTCAGCTGGAGCCGGTCGTGACCGAGGCCCTGGGCGCCAAGCTGGCGGCCGCCGAAGCGGCCGAGACGGAGCGGGAGGTAGATCGATGAGCGAACTGGCCCGGGTCCCGGTGGACTCCGTGCCCGACGGCAAGGCGGTGCACGTGGCCGGTGGCCCCGACGGGGTATGCCTGGTCAGGCTGGGTGACACCTTCCATGCGGTGGCAGACCGCTGCACGCACGCGGACGTGCGTCTCTCGGAGGGCGAGGTGGATGACTACGACTGCTCCATCGAGTGCTGGAAGCACGGAAGCACCTTCTCTCTCCTCGACGGCCACCCGCAGTCCCTGCCGGCCACGGTTCCGGTGGCGGTGTATGCGGTCCGGGTCGAGGGCGGGGAAGTGGTGGTGAGCGAGAAGTGACCTCCGTGCTGACCATCGAGGGCCTTCAGGCGGAGGTCGCCGGCCAGCAGATCCTCAAGGGCATCGACCTCGAGGTCCGCTCCGGCGAGGTCCACGCCGTGATGGGCCCCAACGGGTCCGGCAAGAGCACCCTCTCGCACGTCCTGATGGGCCGCCCCGGCTACCGGGTCACCGGCGGGAAGGTGACCCTCGACGGGGTGGACCTGCTGGCCCTGCCGACCTGGGAGCGGGCCCAGGCCGGGCTGTTCCTCGGAATGCAGTACCCGATCGAGGTCCCCGGGGTGAGCCTGGAAGCGGTGCTGGAGGAGTCGTTCCGGGCGGGCGGCCGGGACAGCTCGCAGGTCCCCGCCCTGGTCGGTGCCGAGGCGGGTCGGGTCGGTTTCGACGCCCGCCTGATGGGGCGGGCTCTCAACGTGGACCTCTCGGGCGGGGAGCGCAAGCGCAACGAGACCATCCAGCTGGCGGTGCTGCAACCGAAATTCGCGGTGCTCGACGAGATCGACTCCGGCCTCGACGTGGACGCCCTGCGGGCGGTTGCCCGCCGGGTGGAGGCGGCCACCACCGAGATCGATCTCGGGGTCCTGGCCATCACCCACTACACCAGGCTGCTGGCCGAGTTGCGGCCCGACCAGACGCATGTCCTGTTCCGGGGCCGGATAGTGGCCAACGGCGGCCCGGAGATGGCCGACGAACTGGAACGGAGCGGCTACGCCGCCTGGGTGCCGGAGGAGGAGCTCCCCCCGGATGAG
>JAKAXG010000436.1 GCA_021827225.1 Actinomycetes bacterium
TGTCGCCGCGGCGGCCGCCGTGCCCCGGGCTGCAGCCCGCCGTTCGATCCGGGAGGCCGGTCCCGACCACGCCGTCCTGGTCGATCGGAACCAGCCTGGGAGCTGCACCGTCCTCTCCATCGCCCAGCGAGAAACCAGCCATCTCCGCCACTGGCACAAGTACTCCCAAGGGCGACTGCCCTGGGAGCGGCGCTTCTATTTTCGCACCGACTGGGATACCGCGACGGGGCGGACTGCGGGAAGCATCGAGGAGCTGGAACACGAACTGCTGGCCTGCAGCGAAGCCGCCATCTCCCACCACTGCATCCACAGGGATCTGTCCCGTTGGATCGCCGAGGTGCTGGGGGACCCGCCACTCGCCGCCCGGGTCTCCGAGATCGAAGACGCCCTGGGCGCCGGCGCCACCACAGCGGCCGTGACCCGTCAATCCCTGACCGAGGCAATACACCAACGCCACCCGGAATAAACGCCACCCGGAATAGGGGAGCCATCGCCGGCGGGACGCGGGATCCAGAGGGCACCGTCGGAGACGGCCGTCGAACCCGGACAATCGCCGCCGACATCGCCTCAGCCGCCCCGCGGCGGTGTTCAGCCGGTCCCGGGGCGGAGGCGGTTGGCAGTTTGCGCCGGCGGAGGCCTGCTCGACGATCCGGGCCGCGGGGGTTCTAGAGTCCCTGAGCGTGCCCGGCGATTTCGAAACCGTTCTCTACTCTGTTGAAGCCAACGGCCTGGCCCGGCTGACGCTCAACCGCCCCGACGCGATGAACGGCATGACCAATCAGATGGTGAGAGAGGCCACAGTCGCTCTCCAGATGGCCGCGGCGGACCCCGGCGTGCGTGTCCTGCTCCTCACCGGGGCGGGACGGGCGTTCTGTCCGGGTGCCGATCTCAATCACTTCACAACGGCGGCGGTTGACGACCCGCTCACCGTCACCGACTTCCGGGTCGCCACCCTCCTACACGAGATGCCCGCCGTGTCTGTCGCCGCGATCAACGGTGCATGTGCCGGTGCCGGATTGGGCTGGGCCATGGCCTGCGATCTGCGGGTGATGTCAGACCGAGCCAGACTCAACACCGCGTTCCTGGACGTCGCCGTGGCGGGTGACATGGGCCTCCCCTGGTCGTTGGCCCGGCTCGTGGGCGGGGCGCGGGCCCGGGATCTGTCGTTCCTGCCTCGGAGGATCGACGCTCATGAAGCCCTGCAGATCGGCCTGGTATCTCGGGTCCTTCCAGACGAACGGTTCCGGGAGGAGGCGGACGAACTCGTCTCAGGGCTCCTGGCGAAATCCCCAACTGCTCTGATGGCTCTGAAGCACAATTACGTCGCTGCGGAACGGATGGGTTTCGGGGACTTCGTCGACTACGAGGCTCAGCGTCACCTGGCCATCGCCGCCAGCGCCGACACCGCAGAGGCGTTCCGCGCCTTCGTCGAGAAGCGACCGCCGATTTTTCCGTCGCTGCCGCGCTGACACGCGACCGAGGCCGCCTCCCGCGGCACGCATCGCCCTGCAGATGTGGCGCGGTGACGACGAGGCATCCTTCGAAGGAGCCCACTACCAGCTCCTCCGTCCGGTGGTGGTTCTCGGCGAGGCCGGAAGTGGCAAGACCGCCGTCGTCGAGGTCGGTGGGTTCGTGCACGACGAACGGGATCTCCCGTCCATCTCCGGATATCGGAATGTGGGTGCTGGCCACCCAGGGGGCATCGGCCAGCATGGTCAGGTCGATCCACTCGCGTCTAGCCAGCGGGTGGCTGCCGGGCAGCACGACCATGGCGGGCGCCTCGATCAGCCCGGTGCTCATGGTTCATATCGGGCGGTCGCTGCCGGTTACGGCCGGCGGGGTTTCGGCGAGACCCCGCCTTCGCTCTCCGAGAGGCGAGCCCGCTGGGCTCGTGTCAGACCGGCGACGACAAGCCCATAGGAGTGGTCAATCATCTCTCGAAGCTCGTCGTCCTCGATCGATTCGTCGAGATCGACGGTGTTCCAGTGGCGCTTGTCCTGGTGGTAGCCCGGGCGAACCGCCGAGTATCGATCCCGCAACTCCAGCGCCAGCCCCGGGTCACACTTGAGGTTGACGCTGCCCGGATCCCCCTCGAGCGAAACCAGAGCGAACATCCGTCCACCGACCTTGAACACCGCAACGCCGTCCCCAAAGGGGTATTCCTCCGCCGAGCCGGGCAGGCTGCCGCAAAGGTCCAGGACGTCGTCCCTCGTCACGGCCCCAACCGTAGACAGGAGTACCGCCGCCCCGCACTATGTTCAGAGCGTGCCGGATGGAGTGGTCGTCGGCGGGGACGCCCGAAGCCGTTGTGCCTGGGCAGCGTCTACGGCCGAGTACCGCTCATATCACGACGACGAATGGGGCCGGCCCGTGGGGAACGACCTCCAGATCTTCGAGAAGCTGTGCCTAGAGGGATTTCAGGCCGGCTTGTCGTGGATCACCATCCTGCGGAAGCGTCCGGCGTTCCGACGAGCGTTCGCTGAGTTCGATCCCGAAAGAGTGGCTGCATTCGGACCAGACGAGGTCGAGGCGCTGCTCGGCGACTCCGGGATCGTCCGGCACCGGGGCAAGATCGAATCCGTTATCACCAACGCCCGGGCGGTGAGGGCCCTACATGACCGCGGCCTGTCACTAGGCGGCCTCGTCTGGTCTCACCGGCCCGCAACGAAAGAGGCGCCCGGCGCTCCCGGGGACCTGGAAGCGTCGACAGCGGAGAGCAGAGCGCTGTCGCGAGAACTGCGGAAGAACGGGTTCGCGTTCGTCGGTCCGACCACGGTCTACTCGGCCATGCAGTCGCTCGGTGTAGTCAATGACCACTTGGCCGGATGCGAATGGCGTGATCTCTGCGAGGAGGACCGTCGCCGCTTCGCCGTCCCCGCGCTGAGCGGGGGCGCAGCGTGACGAGCCGGAGCTAGGGCCCGGGTGAGGAACCCGACCGGACCGGGCGATACCTCACCCCTGCCTGGACTGCCGATCGTCGCTCGTCGTGTCCGCCCGCCCGGCGGATCTCGACCGCCGTGGAGGTGTTCGCCACGGGAAAAGCCCCGGATCGGGGGCTTCTCCGCATGCGGGTCAGGGAGCCACGGCTGAGCGGGCGTGAGTCGTGATCAACTCCACCATCCGCGGCCAGAACTGAGGCGGGTAGTCGTGGCCCATCCCTTCTACAATCTCGAGGCGGGCACCCGGGATCGCCTCCGCGGTGGCCCGTCCCTCTTCCAGAGGCACCAGACGATCGGCGTCGCCGTGGATCACAAGGGCGGGCACCCGCAGGGAACGGAGAGCCTCCGCCCGGGACGGGGACGAGGAGATCGCCATGGCTTGGCGACCCCTACCTTCAGGATCCCAGCAGCGGTCATAGGCGGCGTGAGCGTCTGCGGTGATGCGCTCGACGTCGAAGCAGGTAGGGCTCCCCCACGCCCTCAGGCCTGCCAGGTGGCGCTCGGCGGCTTCGTCCCGGCTGGTCGCCGGCGGGGCGGTGAAGGCGGCCGCAACGTCAGCGGGGCGTTCGCCGGTGAGGGGTCCCGGGGCCGACATCACCGAGGCAATTGACAGCACCCGCTCGGGGTGCTCGATGGCCATCGCCTGGACGATCATCCCGCCCATCGACCACCCGGCGATGTGGGCGGCGTCGGAGCCGACAGCGTCGAGGACAGCGAAACCGTCGGCCGCCATGTCGTTGACCGTGTACCTGGCGCCGCCGTGGAGATGGCTTGACAGTCCCACGTCCCGATTGTCGAAGCGCACCACCCGGAAGCCCTCCTCGGCAAAGGCCTGACAGAACTCGACCTTGAAGTTGATGCACTGGGAACCGAGGCCGTTGACCAGAAGCAAGGTTGGATCCGTCTCGGCCCCGAATGTCTCGTAGTAGAGCGACACTTCACCGTTGGTCGTGGTCGGCATGTCGATCTTCCTAGCACTGCCGGCATCGGCCCGGTAGCGGAGACGCCTGCCGTCGAATCGGCCCCCTGTGACATCCTCGGTCCCGACGACCAGATAAGCGGTTCCCGTGCGGAAAGACCCCTTGCCGCCGAGTAACAATTTGATCAGTTAGTTTGGGCCTGCCGGTTCCCGGGGAGGGTGCGTGATGGAGCAGTTCGATGTCGTGGTGCTCGGCACCGGTGTAGCCGGCCTCACGGCCGCGGTCACCGCTCATGATGGTGGGGCCCGGGTTCTGGTCCTGGAGAAGGCCGAGCAGGTGGGCGGCACCACCGCCTGGTCCGGCGGGCAGATCTGGATACCGAACAACCCCCACATGGCGGAGGTCGGGGCGTCCGACAGCCGGGAGGAGGCTCTGGAGTACATCCTGTCGCTGTCGCGCGACATGTTGGAGTTGGACCTGGTGCAGGCCTACGTCGATGCCGGACCCGGGATGGTGGAGTACCTCGAGACCAGGACTCCGGTCCGCTTCTACGCCCTGGCCGGGATGCCCGACTACCACCCGGAGTTCCCAGGGGGCCGCCCTGGCGGTGGCCGCACGCTCGAGTGCCCCATCTACCCCTTCGAGGAGCTCGGTGAGTGGGCGGGCCGGGTCACGACCTCTCCCTACTACGCCGACCAGCGCATCACCATGAGCGAGACCCCCCTCGGCAAGGCGGTCCCCCAGCCACCATCCGATGAAGAGCTCGAACGGCGCCGGGTTCGCGACGAGAGGGGATGCGGCCAGGCGCTGGCCGGCCGGCTCCTTCGGGCCTGCCTAGACCGTGG
>JAKAXG010000437.1 GCA_021827225.1 Actinomycetes bacterium
TCACCGCGTTGGTGTCGCAGAGCACCTCCACCCGGATCTTCGGGGTGAAGGCCACCTGGTACTCGGCACCCCGGTACACCTCGGTGTGGCCCTTCTGGCGACCGAAGCCCTGGGCCTCGCTCACCGTGAGACCCTTCGCCCCGGCCGCTTCCAGCGCCTCCTTGACCGCCTCGAGACGGAACGGCTTTATGACTGCGGTGACGAGCATCACGACGGCATCTTCTCCTGGATGGCAGTGGACGTGGACAGCCCGGAGGGGGCCGGGGTGGGCAGGGCGCCCGGGGTCGTACCGGCCGCCGCGGCGCCGAACGCACCGCCGATGCTGCTGAGCACCGACTCGAAGTCGTAGGCCGTCTCCTCGTGCTGCGAGATGTCCAGACCGATCTCCTCGTCCTCCGCGCTCACCCGGAGACCCATGACCTTGTTGATGACGAAGGCGATCACGAAGGTGACGACCAGCGAGTAGGCGGCCACGCTGACCACCCCCAGCGCCTGCTCACCCAGCAGGCCCCAGCCCCCGCCGTAGAACAGCCCGTTGCGGGCGGCCGGGTTGAAGCTGTTGACCCCGAAGAAGCCGATCAAAAGGGCGCCGAGCACACCACCCACGAAGTGCACCCCGAGCACGTCGAGGGCGTCGTCGGTCTTGATCTTGAACTTGATGCCGACGGCCAGGGCGCAGATCGCGCCGGCGGCGAAGCCGATGACCAGCGACCCCAGCAGGTTCACGAACCCGCACGACGGGGTGATGGCCACCAGGCCGGCCACCGCCCCCGAAGCTGCTCCCAGGGTGGTGGACTTACCGTTCTTCAGCTTCTCGACGAGGATCCATCCGAGGATGGCCATGGCGGTGGCGGTGTTGGTGTTCAAGAAGGCGTGGGCCGACAGGTTGTTGGCGGCCAGCGCCGACCCGGCGTTGAAGCCGAACCAGCCGAACCACAGGATGCCGGCGCCGAGCACGGTGAAGGGAACGTTGTGGGGCTTCATCGGGGTTCCCGGCCAGCCCCGCCGGTTCCGGACGACGAGGAGCAGCCCGAGGCCGCCCATGGCCGCGTTGATGTGCACCACCGTCCCGCCGGCGAAGTCCTCGGCGCCCCGACGGAACAGCCAGCCCCCGGGCGAGAACACCCAGTGGGCGATGGGGGCGTAGACGAGGATCGACCAGGCGACGATGAACACGCAGTAGGCCCCGAACTTGAGCCGGTCCGCTGTCGTCCCGGTGATCAGCGCCGGGGTGATCACCGCGAACATCATCTGGAACACCACGAACACGATGGGTGAGATGGTCAGGCTCTCCCCCGGCACCGGCTGCTGGTCTATGTGGTTGAGGCCGAAGAAGTGGAAGGTGCCCACGAAGCCGTGGCCACCCCAGTCGACCCCGAAGGCGAGGCTGTAGGTGAGGACCACCCACACCACGCCGACCAGGCCCATGACGACCCAGTTCTGCATGATCATGCCGAGCACGTGCTTGCGGCGCACCATGCCGGCGTAGAAGAAAGCCAGACCCGGGGTCATGAACAGCACCAGGGCGCTGCTCGCCAGGATCCAGGCGTTGTCCCCGGAGTTGATGCCTCCGGTCTTGTTGGGGTCGAACGCGCTCGACACCCCCATTACGGTCGGCAGCATGGAATGGAGCAAGGGCTTCTAGTCCTTCTCGGTCGGGTTTGCCGAAGTACGTTCGCTTCGGTCGGCCCGAACCTAGAAAGCCTCTGTTTCAGCCGAGCCTCCGCGGCATTTCCGCCGTGTTAACTCCGCACCGCCCGGTCGGCCGGCGGCCGGGGCGGCCGGGGCGGCCGGGGCGGGCGGGGCGGGCGGGGCGGGCGGGCATCGGCCTCCCCCGGACCCCTGTTGTGCAATAGTTCCGACATGGCCGCCGACCGAAAGATCGAGCACCTCGCTCAAGTGAAGATGTTCTCTTCTCTCAACAAGAAGGAGCTCGGGTTGGTCTCCAGGGCCTCCGACGTGGTGACGGTCCCGGAGGGGACCGACATCGTCAAGGAGGGCGAGATCGGCCACGAGTTCTATCTGATCCTGGCCGGCACGGCCACCGTCCGGCGCAAGGGTCGCAAGCTGGCCACGCTGCAATCGGGCGACTACTTCGGTGAGATGGCCCTGCTCGACCGGGGCCCCAGATCGGCGACCGTGACCGCCGACGGCCACTGCGAGCTGCTGGTCATCGGCCAGCGGGAGTTCATGTCGGTGCTGGACCAGGTGCCGCCGGTGGCCCACAAGCTGCTGGTCAACATGGCCACCCGCCTCCGGGAGGCCGACACCCGGGCGCTGTCCCACTAGCGTCCCGGCGCCGGGGGCGGCCCGGCCCCCGCCGGCGTTCCCGCCCCTGTGCGGTACGCGTTCGTATGGTCATATTTTCCCCAACGCGAGTAGGGTTCGTCCGCCCCGTTACGGCGCTTGGAGGAACCCCACTGTGACTGTGGACGTACGCATTGCTATCGGTATGGCCCTTACGGTCATCGGGCTGGTATTCGTGGCGCAGCGCGCCCTTTTCCTGTACCGCCTGGTTGCCACCGGCCAGCCGGCCCTGGGCCGCATGAAGAACGTAGCGGCTCAGCTCAAAGCCGAGATCATGGACGTGTTCGGCCAGCGGAAGCTGCTCAAACGGCCGGGTCCCGGACTGGCCCACTTCTTCACCTTCTGGGGCTTCATCATCTTGATCTTCACGATCATCGAAGCCTACGGCGACCTGTTCCAGCAGAACTTCGCCATCCCCGGCATCGGCACCAGCTACGCGCTGGGCTTCCTCGAGGACTTCTTCGCGGTCGCCGTCCTGGCCGCCATCATCGCCTTCACGGCCATCCGTATCCGCCAGGATCCGGCCCGCCGGGAGCGCAAGAGCCGGTTCTACGGGTCGCACACCCGGGCGGCGTGGTTCACCCTGTTCATGATCTTCCTGGTCGTCGCCACCCTGCTCCTCTACCGGGGCGCCCAGGTCGACCAGGGCGTGTTCATGTACGGCAAGAGCTGGTGGGCGTTCGCCTCCCGCACCGTCGGCGCGGCGTGGTCCGGAATGAGCGCCGGCACCTACGAGAACCTGGCGTCGGCGTTCATCCTGGCCCAGATCGCGGTGCTGTGGGGCTTCTTCGTCTTCGTGCTCCACTCCAAGCACCTGCACATCTTCGTCTCCGAGCCCAACGTCCTGTTCTCCCGCCGGCCCAAGGCCCTCGGCCCTCTGGCCACCACCCCCGACCTGGACCCGGAGAAGATGACCGAGGACACCGTCTTCGGCACCGGCCTCATCGGCCACCTGACCTGGAAGCAGCGGCTGGACCTGCTGAGCTGCACCGAGTGCGGCCGCTGCCAGGACCAGTGCCCGGCGTGGGCCACCGAGAAGCCGCTGTCCCCGAAGCTGGTGATCATGGACCTGCGCGAGCACCTGTTCGCCTCGGCTCCGGAGCTTTTGGCCGGTCAGCCCATGATCCCCAACCCCAACGCCGTCCCGGTGGCGGTCGGGGCGTCCGGGGACGGCGATGGCACCGGCACGGTCAAGGCGGAGGGTGGGGTGGCGACCAAGCCGCTCGTCCCCGACGTCATCGCCGAGGACGTCCTGTGGTCGTGCACCACCTGCGGCGCCTGCGTCGAGCAGTGCCCGGTGGACATCGAGCACGTGGACACCATCTTGGACATGCGCCGCTACCAGGTGCTCATCGAGGCCCAGTTCCCGACCGAGGCCAACCTGATGCTGCGCAACGTGGAGAACCGGGGCGACCCCTGGGGCCTCGGCTCCAAGGAGCGGCTCACCTGGACCCAGGGCCTGGACTTCGAGGTGCCGGTGGTCGACGGGACCATCCCCGACGACGTCGAGTACCTGTTCTGGGTCGGTTGCGCCGGCGCCCTCGACGAACGGGCCCGGCGGACCACCCAGGCCATCGCCCGCCTCCTGCACCAGGCCGGCATCAGCTTTGCCGTGCTCGGACCCAAGGAGTCCTGCACCGGCGACCCGGCCCGCCGGCTGGGCAACGAGTACCTGTTCCAGACCCAGGCCCAGATGAACATCGAGACCCTGCAGTCGGCCGGCGTCAAGAAGATCGTCGCCTCCTGCCCCCACTGCTTCAACTCGATCGCCCGTGAGTACCCGTCCCTGGGCGGAAACTTCGAGGTCTACCACCACACCCAGCTGCTCGAGAAGCTCCTCACCTCCGGGTCGCTGCGCCCCACCGGCCGCATCGACCAGAAGGTCACCTACCACGACCCCTGCTACCTGGGCCGTCACAACGAGGTCTACGACGAGCCCCGCGGCGTGCTCAACCACGTGCCCGGCGTCCGGCTCGAGGAGATGCACCGGTGCCGCAACCGGGGCTTCTGCTGCGGCGCCGGCGGCTCGCGCATGTGGCTCGAGGAGAACATCGGCACCCGCATCAACGTGAACCGCACCGACGAGGCGCTCGGCACCGGCGCCGATGTCATCTCCACCGCCTGCCCGTACTGCCTGATCATGCTCGACGACGCCACCAAGAGCCGCCAGGCCGACGGGTCCGTGCCCGAGACGGTACGGGTCCTCGACGTGGCCCAGGTCCTGGAGCAGTCGCTGGCCCAGCCGGCCCTGGTGGGGGCGGCGCCGGCGGCCGGCGCTGCGGGTGGTTCCGGCGCTGCGGGTGGCTCCGGGGATGCGGGTGGCTCCGGGGATGCGGGTGGCTCCGGGGATGCGGGTGGCTCCGGGGATGCGGGTGGCTCTGCGGATGCGGGTGGTT
>JAKAXG010000438.1 GCA_021827225.1 Actinomycetes bacterium
TGATCTCACCTACCTCGTGTCCGGGCGGGCTCTGCGCCGCGGTGGCGTCCATGAACGCCCGGGCGTCCGCCACGGGCAGGCTCTCCAGCGGGGGCAGGTCCAGGGTGGCCATCACGTCGAGAACCATGGCCACGTCCGGCTGGAGCTCCCGCACCACCCCGTCGTGGCACTGGGCGCCCCCGGGGCCGCTGAGCCGGAAGCCGAGGTAGTCCTTCGTCGCCACGTCTTCGCACGCCGCCCGGTAGAAGTCCACCCCGCCGATGTAGGGGTAGAAGACCCTCGGCTTGCCCGGCACGTTGGCTCCCATGTACCAGGAGTTGGCCAGGGGGTGCAGGGTTATGGCGGCGCAGTCCTGGTTGTGCTGGTTCCAGCCCTCCTCGGCCGTGGTGGTCGGCTCGATGGTCTCGAAGCCGTGGTCGCGCATGTATGCCAGGCAGTCGGTGACCCACTCGACGTGCTGCTCGATGGAAACCACCATGTTGGACAGCACCGAGGGGCTGCCCGGGCCGGTGATGGCGAAGAAGTTGGGGAACCCGGTGGTGGTGAGGCCCAGGTAGGTGGAGGGGCCGTCGGCCCACTTCTCCCGCAGCGTCACCCCGTCGCGCCCGGTGATGTCGACCGACACCAGGGCGCCGGTCATGGCGTCGAAACCGGTGGCGAAGACAATGGCGTCGAACTCGAAGGATTCGTCGACGGTCTCCAGCCCGGTCTCGGTGATGGTGGCGATCGGGTGCTTGCGCAGGTCGATCAGCCGTACGTGGGGCAGGTTGTAGGTGGCGTAGTAGTTGGTGTCGAGGCACGGACGCTTGGTGCCGAAGGGGTGATCCTTCGGGCAGAGGGTCTCGGCCGTCTCGGGGTCCTTGACTATGGAGCGGATCTTCTCCCGGATCATCTCGGAGACGACCTCATTGGACTCCAGGTTGTAGCCCTGATCGGCGAACACCCCGAGGATGGCGAACAGCTCACCGGCCTCCCACGCCGCCTCGAAGCGCTCCCGGCGCTGCTCCTCGGAGGCAGCCGCCGCCGTCAGCTCGGTGATCTCGGCCGGCACCCCGCCCCGGGAGCGGCGGGCTGCTTCCCGGTACCCCTCGCGGTCGGTCGCCAGAGCTTCGAGCCGCTCCGCCGATGCGGGACCGTTGTGGGCCGGGATGGAGAAGTTCGGGGTCCGCTGGAAGACCGTCAGGCTGGCCGCCTCCTCGGCGATCAGCGGTATCGACTGGATCCCCGAGGATCCGGTCCCGATGACCGCCACCCGCTTGCCGGTGAAGTCCACCTTCTCGTGGGGCCACCTGCCGGTCAGGTACACCTCGCCCCGGAACCGGTCCGCACCCTCGATGTCCGGGGTCTTCGGCAACGACAGGCAGCCGCTTGCCATCACGTAGAAGCGGCAGCTGACATCCTCACCGGCGTCGGTCCGGATCGACCAGCGGCCCTGCGCATCGTCCCACCTGGCCGACTCCACCCGGGTCGAGAAGGAGATGTCCCGGCGGAGGTCGTAGCGGTCGGTGACATGCCCGAGGTAGGCGAGGATCTCCGGCTGGGTGGCGTACTTCTCCGACCAGGTCCATTCCTTCTCCAGCTGCGGATCGAAGCTGTAGGAGTAGTCGGTCGTCGGGATGTCACAGCGGGCGCCCGGGTAGCGGTTCCAGTACCAGGTGCCCCCGACGTCGGCGGCCGCATCGAAGACCCGGGCGCTCAGACCCATCTGTCGCAGACGGTACAGGAGGTAGAGGCCGGAGAATCCGGCTCCCACCACCACCACATCCACCTGCGTAGGGCTGCTTCCGTTCGTGCTCACTCCAGGGTCCCCCCTTGGTCGCTTTCCGGGAGGCGGCACCCCCGTGGCCGCCTGCTTGTCGGCAGTTTCCCACATCTCCGGTCCGGTCCGGGCGGCGACCCCGGCCGTTAACGGTCATACGGCTCTATCCGGCGGGAAAATTTCCCGCCTAGCCTGGCAGCAGGCCGGTCGGAGATGCCGGCCCGGTGCGTGGGCCTGTCCTGACGAGCCCTGAGGAGGTGCCGATTGGCCTCTGAAGCGGTTGGCGCGACTTTGGTGGTGGGCTACGACCGCAGCCCGTCCAGTCGGCGGGCCGTGCTGCGGGCGGTGGACCTGGGCCGGAGGTTGGGGGCCACGCTGCTGGTCGTGCACGCCGTCGACCTGGCCGACTATCCGGTCGATCCGGACGGTCCCGACTGGGGCGGGGATGCCGCCACCGCGCTGCAGGAGGAGGACGGGGCGGTGACCGGGATGCTGGCCGGCTACGAGCACCCGTGGAGCTTCCGGGCCGTGTACGGGGACCCGGCCACCGTTCTGTGCCGGGCGGCCGAGGAGGCGGACGCGCTGATGATCGTGGTCGGGGCCGCATTCCACGGGGCCGGCCACGGCGTGCTGAGCCGGATGTTCTCCCCGTCGGTCGTGACCCGGTTGGTGGACCGCAGCGGCCGCCCGGTGCTGGCGGTGGGACCGTCGCGGTCCGTGCCCGTACCACCGCCGGGTACCGCCCCGGCTCCGGCCCCGTCAGAGTGAGGTCAGCGCCAGCCCGGCGCCGGCCGCCGCCAGCGCCCCGGCCACGGTGACGGCCAGGCTGGCGCCCGCCGCCCGGTACTCGCCTGTCTGCAGCAGCCGGACCGTCTCGAACGACGCGGTGGAGAAGGTGGTGTAACCACCGCAGAAGCCGGTCCCGGCCACGAGGGTCAGCGTGGCCGGCGCCCCGTGGAACAGCACCAGCCCAGTCAGGATCCCGAGCAGCAGCGAACCGGTGAGGTTGATGACCACCGTGCCGGCCGGTACCCGGCTGGCGATCCGGGCCCGGAGGGTGCCGTCCACGACGAAGCGGGCGAGGGCGCCGGCCCCGCCGGCCAGTCCCACCTGCCACAGGGAGGTCAGGTTCAACGCCGGTCCTCTTCGTCCACGTCGGGGTCCACCGGCAGCGCAGGGCCGGGCCAGGGGCCTTCCTGAGCCCCGTACGGCGCCGGTCGCTGCCCGACCCTGGGCAGCCGGCCGGCCCGGCGCCGTCCCCCGACCCTCTGGAGCCGGGGCCGGGAGGCGACAACTATGCCCGCTGCCGCGGCTACCAGGCCCCCGGCCACGGTCGCCACCACGTAGACGGCGGCCAGGGCGCCCCGGCCGGCCCGTACCAGCAGGTCCGCCTCGACGGCGAAGGTGCTGTAGGTGGTGAAGGCGCCCATGAACCCGGTCCCGGCCAGCAGCCGGGCCCGGCGCCGCCACCCGGAGTCCGCCCCGGCTCGGACCAGGGCCTCCAGCAGGACACCCAGGAGGAAAGCCCCGGACAGGTTGATCAGCATGGTCGCCAGAGGGAACCCGTGGTGGGGAGTGGGCAGGGCCTGCTCGACGGCCTCGCGGGCGGCCGCTCCGAACACCCCTCCGCCGGCCACGGTCCCCATGGCGCCGGCGGTCAGATGCAGGGGCCTGGCGTGCTGGACGGAAGGCTTCTGGCTACGGGAGATGGAGTACTCCTACCACTGGGCAATAGAAAGCTCTGTCACGGTGGTAGGGGTCATCAGCCGGAGAAGACCCGGCGGTTGAAGGCGGACTCCATCGCCTTCAACCACTTTAGCGGCCCGGGGCGTGTGTCAGGCCGGGTCGAGGACGACGTCGCGGTCGGGTGCCACCTCGTCGGGGCCCGAGACCTCGTCCCGGATGCTGCGGGCAGAGAGGACGGCGTAGAGGGCCCCTCCCACCACGATGCCGATCAGCCAGCTGAAGTCCGCCCCGTTGGTCGCGCGGGATATGGGACCGATGTAGGAGGGGTTGTAGTACAGGGCGTCGGTCCACATCAGGGCTGCCACGCCTCCGACCAGCAGGGAGATCAGGGCCCTCCAGTTGGCACCGCCGTTGCGCCAGTAGACCCCGCCCCGGCGGGCGGCGAGGGAGCGGGCGTGATAGCGGCCCCGGCGCAGCAGGTAGTCCACCAGGACGATCCCGAACCAGGGGGCCAGCCACACGACGATGTAGTCCAGGAAGCCCGACAGGTCGGCCACGAAGTTCCCGCTGAAGATGACGATTGCGGTGACCACGCCCGCCACGACCGTGTCGATCACCACCGCTCCCCACCGCTTCACCGGCGCCCCCAGCGCCTGGAGGGTCACCCCGGAGGAGTACAGGTCCAGGGTGTTGATGGCGAACAGCTGGGGGATGGCCAGGATCAGGAACGGCCAGAAGAACCACGAGGCGAACGAGGTGGGCAGGGCGTTCAGCACCTGCGAGGTCTGCGGTCCCTGCAGCTTCTCCAGGGTCGGGCTGACCACGAAGGCGGCGGCGCCCAGCAGTTCCAGGGCTATGGAGGGCACCGCCCCACCCAGCGTGGCGGCCCAGAACGTGCGCCCGCGGGGGGTGGAGCGGGGCAGGTAGCGGGAGTAGTCGTTGCCGTTCTCGGTCCAGCCCAGACCGCCCGCCGATACGAGCAGCACCAGCGCCGTGGTCCAGTCCGCCCAGGAGGCGTGCTGGTGGACCCGGCTCAGATCCACGTGGGGCACGACCAGCACCGCCATGACGGCGAACAGGACGATGAACACCAGCGACAGCCACCGCAGCACCGTGGTGATGGTGGCGTGGCCGAGGAACGGCACCACGAACTGGACGGCGACGGCCACCACGATGATGCCCGCCTTCAGGCCGGTCGAGCTGTGCACCCCGGCGTGGTTGAACATCTGCACCGTCACCACAAAGATCAGCGCCAG
>JAKAXG010000439.1 GCA_021827225.1 Actinomycetes bacterium
CCGAGGGGGTCCCGGCGGTGCGCCAGATGATCTCCGAGGGCCGCAACATCAACGTGACGCTCATCTTCAGCATTCCCCGCTACCAGGAGGTGATGGAGGCGTACCTGGCGGGCCTGGAGGCCCTGGCGGCCGCCGGCGGGGATCTGGGATCGGTCCACAGCGTGGCGTCGTTCTTCGTCAGCCGGGTGGACACCGAGGTGGACCGCCGGCTGGAGAAGGCCGGGGCCGATCCGGGCCTGTCGGGCCGGGCCGCCGTGGCCCAGGCCAAGGTCGCCTACGAGCTGTTCCAGCAGACCTTCTCCGGTCCCCGGTGGGAGGCCCTGGCCGGTCAGGGGGCCAACGTCCAGCGGCCGCTCTGGGCCTCGACGTCCACCAAGAACCCGGCCTACCCGGACCTGCTGTACGTCGACAACCTGGTCGGCCCCCACACGGTCAACACCATGCCCGACGCCACCGTCGACGCCTTCCTCGACCACGGCACCGTGAAGCGGACCGTCGATTCGGGCCTCGACGGGGCCCACCGGCTGCTCGAGCAGGACCTCCCCGACGCCGGCATCGACATGGATGACGTGTCGAAGGTGCTGGAGCAGGAGGGGGTGGCCTCGTTCCTGAAGAGCTGGGACGAACTGCTGCAGTCGCTCGGGGACAAGGCCAACGCCGTCACCGGCGGGGAATCGGTTTGAGCGGCGGTCGTGGGAGCCCGCGCGTAGAAGCAGGTCACGGAACCGTGGGTTCAGCGGGCGAACGGCCGACCCCTCCCCCACAACCTCCGTTCTCCCGGCAGGCGCCGGGCCCCGACCTTCCGGTCAACACCCTGGCGGAAGGCATAGACACCACCCGCAGGGCACCCCCCGGGGTGCTCATCGTCGTCGGAGCCTCCGGCGACCTGACCGCCCGCAAGCTGCTGCCGGCCCTGGAGCAGTTGTCGCGCCGGCGGCTGCTCCCCCAGGCCTTCGCCGTGGTGGGGGTGGCCCGCACGGAGCTGACCGACGACGGCTTCCGCCAGATCATGACCAACGCCGTGCCCGACGCCGCCCCGTCGTGGTCGGAGGTCGTCAAGCACAGCCGTTACGTGACCGGGGAGTACTCCGACCCGAAGACCTTCGCCGAGCTGGCCCAGGTGATCGCCGCGGTGGAGGAGGAGATCGGCGCCGGCGGCAACCGGACCTACTACCTGGCGACCATCCCGGCGGTGTTCGAGCAGGTCGCCGACGGCCTGGGGGCGGCCGGCCTCAACCGCCCGTCACGCCCCGGGGCGGCCGTCCGGCTGGTGATCGAGAAGCCGTTCGGTCGGGACCTCCCGAGCGCCCGGGTGCTCGACGCCGGCCTGCACCGCACCTTCGAAGAGGACCAGATCTACCGGATCGACCACTACCTCGGTAAGGAGACGGTCCAGAACGTCCTGGCCCTGCGCTTCGCCAACGCCATCTTCGAACCGCTCTGGAACCGCAGCTACATCGACCACGTGCAGATCACCGTGGCCGAGGCGCTCGGTGTGGAGAAGCGGGGCGGCTTCTACGAGACCGCCGGCGCCCTGCGCGACATCGTGCAGAACCACATGATGCAGGTGCTGTCCCTCACGCTCATGGAGCCCCCCGGCACCATCGACGCCCAGGGCATCCGCGACGAGAAGGTCAAGGCGTTGCGCTCCGTGGTCATCCCGAGCGCCGAGGACGTGCGGGTCAACGTGGTCAGGGCCCAGTACGACAGCGGCTGGAGCGAGGGCGTGGCGGTGCCGGCCTACCGCCAGGAGCCCGACGTCGACCCCCACAGCCAGACCGAGACCTACGTGGCCATGAAGCTGATGGTGGACAACTGGCGCTGGGCCGGCGTGCCCATCTACATCCGGACCGGGAAGCGCCTGCCCAAGCGGGCGACAGAGGTGGCCCTGCAGTTCCACGGGGTGCCCCACCTGGCGTTCGGCCAGGCCGAGAGCCGGGACCTGCGGCCCAACGCCCTGGTGTTGCGGATCCAGCCGGACGAGGGCGTGGCGCTGCGCTTCGGGGCCAAGGTCCCCGGCCAGGCGTTCAACGTCCGCGACGTGCTCATGGACATGTCCTACGGGTCGGCGTTCATGGAGGATCCGCCCGAGGCCTACGAGCGCCTCCTGCTCGACGCCATGGTCGGCGACCCGACGCTTTTCATCCGCAGCGACGAGGTCGACCAGGCCTGGCAGATAGTCGACCCCATCCTGGACGCCTGGCAGGGGCGGGCGGTCCCCCTCGCCGGCTACGCCGCCGGCACGTGGGGGCCGCGGCAGGCCGACCAGCTGATCGAGAAGGACGGCCGGCAGTGGCGGACGCCGTAGCCGTCGACAGCTGGTCCGGTGAGGGGGTGCGGCTGTCCGACGTGGTCGGGGCCCTCGGCGATCTGCGGGACCAGTCCAGCGGTTACTCCGCATCGGCGCGCACCGCGGTGATGACCCTGGTGGGGGTGACCACGACAGACGAGGACGCCTACCGGGCGACCGGGGCGCTGCGGGTCCTGGCCGGTCACCACCCGTCCCGGATCGTGCTCATCCGGCCCGACCCGGACCACGTGGCGTCGCTCGGGGCCCGGGCCACGCTCTACGCCCTCGACACCGAGCACCACCGGGTCAACTTCGAGGAGCTGGTCCTCGAGGTCGGCGGGCAGGCGGCCAACCACCTGGACTCGCTGGTGGAGGCCTTCACCCTCTCGGATCTTCCGGTGGCGGTGTGGTACGTCAATGCCATACCGGTGGCGACCGACCCGCTGCTCTCGGTGGCCAGCGCCATCCTCATCGACAGCCGCGACGCCCCGGACCCGGGGCAGCTGCGCAGCCTGCTCCAGCTGGCCCGCCGGCGCACCCTGGTCGACCTGTCGTGGAGCCGGCTGGCACCGTGGCGGGAGCTGCTGGCCGGCCTGTTCGAGCCGGCCGCCCAGAGGGTGTGGCTGGACTCTGTCACCTCGGCCGAGATCGCCGGGAAGATCGGACCCCGCCGGCTCCTCGGCGGCTGGCTGACCGCCCAGACCGGCCTGGCCCCCCGCAGCATCAGCCTGGCCGACGAGCGGCACGCGTCGATGAAGCTCACCGCCGTCCGGGACGGGGCCGAGGCCGTCTTCAGCGTGGAACGGGTGGAGGGGCAGCGCCTGGTGGCGGCCGAGGCGGTCCTGCCCGACGGCACCGCCCTGCGGTTGAGCAGCCGGCTCCCGGAGGATCCCCTGGCCACCTCGCTGGCCAACGCCCTCACCCACCTGCGGCCCGACCCGGTGTGGGAGCGGGCGCTCTCGTCGGCCACCGCGCTATCTGACTAGAACCCCCGCCCCGCCCGCCTAGTCTGCACCCCGTGAACGGAGAGCTGATCGTAGTAGACGACCTGCCCGGTGCCTTCGCCGCCCGGGTGATATCGGCCTACGAATCGCGCCCTGACGATCTGTTCAGCTTCGCCCTCTCAGGGGGCAGCACCGCGCGGCCGTGCTACGAGCGGCTGGCTCACGACAGCACCGATGTCATCGACTGGCTGTCGGTCAACGTGTACTGGGGTGACGAGCGCTGCGTGCCCGCCGACCACCCCGATTCCAACCAGCTGCTCGGCCGCCAGGCCCTGCTCGAGAAGGTCGGGGCGGCCAACGCGGTGTATCCCATGAGCTGCGACGAGGGTCCCGACGCCTACCAGCTGAGGCTCGGCGAGGTCGGCAAGCTCGACGTCATCCACCTGGGCATGGGTCCCGACGGTCACACCGCGTCGCTCTTCCCCGGTTCCGGGGCCCTCGACGCCGACCCGGGTCAGCTGGTGGCCCGTAACGAGGATCCGTCCGGACGGAACGTGCACCCGCGCCTGACCCTCACTTTTTCCGGGATAGCCCGGTCGCGCCTGGTGCTGTTCACCGTCGCCGGCGCCAACAAGCGCGACGCCCTGAAGGCCGTCATGGACGGGGCCGACCTGCCCGCCGCCCGGGTGACCGCCGACCAGGTCGTCTGGCTGGTCGACCGGGAAGCGCTGCCGAGCTAGCCGTGGTCCCCGACGACCGCCAGCTCAACGAGATCCTCGACTCCATAGGCGTCAAGGCCAACCGGGACCAGATCCTCGAGATCCTGGACACCGTGCTGCGCATGGCCGCCAACGGCACCGACCGGCTGGACCTGAAGATCACCAACGCCGCCCTCAAGGAGATGGCCGAGGCGTTCGCCATGTTCGCCCCGTACCGCCGCATCCGCAAGATCACCATGTTCGGCTCGGCCCGCACCCTCCCCTCCGATCCCCTCTACGCGCAGGCCCGAGACCTGGCCCGGGTGCTGGCCGACCACGGCTGGTCCACCATGACCGGCGCCGGACCGGGGATCATGGCCGCCGGGCTGGAGGGCGCCGGCCCCGACCGGGCCTTCGGGATCAACATCCGCCTGCCCTTCGAGCAGGACGCCAACCAGTTCATCAGGGACAACCCGAAGCTGGTCTCCATGAAGTACTTCTTCACCAGGAAGCTGCTGCTGATCAAGGAGTCGTTCGCCTACGCCGTGCTCCCCGGAGGCTTCGGCACCCTCGACGAGGCCTTCGAGCTGCTCACGCTCATCCAGACCGGCAAGGCCGAGCCGGCGCCGGTCGTGCTGCTCGAATCGCCCGGCTACAGCTACTGGAAGGGATGGGACCGGTTCCTCGCCCAGGAGGTCGAGTCGCGGGGGCTGATCAGCCCCGGTGACCGGTCCCTGTTCACCATCGTCGACACCGTCGAGGACGCCGC
>JAKAXG010000440.1 GCA_021827225.1 Actinomycetes bacterium
GTGGCAGCTCGGAACGGTCGTCGAGGACGAGGTGCGGATCCCGGGTAGGACCGAGCCGGCCCGGCTGGTGTGCATCCCCGTCCGCTGGCAGGGCCGGCTCGTGGCCATCATGACCCGGGAGTCGGCGTTGTCGGTCGGCCGGCGTCCCGGCGTGCTCGAGCGGGTCTACGTGGAGGTCTTCGACCGGCTGGCCCGCATGATCGCCCGGGGCGAGTACCCCTTCCCGGTGGACGAGACCCACGTGGCCGAGACCCCCCGGGTCGGCGACGGGGTGCTGGTGCTCGACGCCTCGGCCCGCGTCGACTACGCCTCGCCCAACGCCGTCAACGCCCTGCACCGGCTGGGCCTGTACTCCGGTATCGACGGGCTCCGCCTGGACGAGGCGGGCTTGGAGCAGATGGCGGTGTCGTTGTCGTTCCAGACCCACCTGCCGGCCAACGAGGAGGTCCGCGACGGCGAGACCTCGGTGATCATCCGCTGCGTGCCCCTGCTGGACCAGGGGGTGGTGACCGGGGCGCTGGTGCTGCTGCGCGACGTCAGCGACCTGCGCCGGCGGGACCGGCTGCTCATGTCCAAGGACGCGGCCATCCGGGAGGTGCACCACCGGGTCAAGAACAACCTGCAGACCATCTCCTCGCTGCTGCGCATCCAGTCCCGGCGGATGGCCCCCGGCCAGTCCCGCCACGCCCTGGAGGAGTCGGAGCGGCGGGTGCGCTCCATCGCCGTGGTCCACGAGATCCTCTCCCGCGACACCACCGACCAGGTCGACTTCAACGACATCCTGCCGTCGCTGGCCCGGATGGCCGAGGACATGGGCACCGCCGAGCGGCCGGTGAAGATCGTCTACCGGGGGGAGGCCGGGACCATGCAGGCGGCGGTGGCCACGCCCCTCGCCGTGGTGCTCAACGAGCTCTTGCAGAACGCGGCCGAGCACGCCTGGGGGCCGTCGGCTGACGGCGAGGGTGGTCCGCCTCCGGCGGCGCCGGCGGAAGGGGAGCCGCTGCTGGTGGACGTGCAGGTGGCCCGGGTCGGATCGGAGTTGCGCGTGACGGTGCGCGACAACGGGGTGGGCCTGCCGCCGGGGTTCTCCATCGACGACACCACCTCGCTGGGCCTGTCCATCGTGCGGGGCCTGGTCGGCACGCAGCTCGGTGGGACCATCTCCATGCGCACCGACGGGGGCACGGTGGTGGACCTGGCCATCCCGGTCACCCACTCCAGCGACGACCTCGAAGACATCTGAGATCGTCCTGCCGCTCGCCTTCGTGTGGCTGAAGTCACATCTGAGGCGGCAGGCGCGAAAACGCCCGGCGGGGAGGCCGGGCGTCCTACTTCAGATGGTGGTCAGGCGATCATGAAGCCTTGCGCTGCTGGGCCAGCCACGCCTTGCGCAGCTTGCGCCGCTCGTCCTCGGAGGTGCCGCCCCAGATGCCCGACTCCTGGTTGGTGACCAGGGCGAACTCGAGGCAGGAGCGCTGCGCCTCGCACTGCATGCAGACCGCCTTGGCCGACTCGATCTGCTCGATGGCCGGTCCGGTGCTGCCGACGGGGAAAAAGAGATCGGGATCCGTGTTGCGGCACGCCGCCTGGTCACGCCAGTCGTCGACGTCCCACTCGATACTGCGGCTCCAGGTGAGGGCCACGCGGTACTACCTTTCGGGGGAATTTGTGAAATTCATCACGTACGGGGTAACGCCAGGTCGTGCGTTCACCGCAGCGAGGTCAGCGTAAATGCGCACCTTCCCGAAATCAAGCCTTTGCAAACCCAAATTTTTAACTTGGCGTAACGCGAGAGACACATGCGTCCGATTCCGAAAAGAGGGTCGTCGGACCCGCCCGGTGGGGGCCGGGAGTGCTATTACCCCGACGGGTTCCGGTCTAACGGCTCCGCCGGGCCGGCATTACAAGCCGAAGGATGTCCGGCTCCCACGTGAAATGCAGGGATCCGGCCTGCCCCAGCGGTTCGCCGTCCATCTGGTAGGCCACCGAACCGACGGCGCGGACCCGGGCGCTGGTGACGTTGCGTACCATCGTGGCCCGGCGGTGGTGGAACTCCGGCGGGGGGCCGTCCCCGCCGTGGCGCAGGGCGGCGGCGGCCAGGCTGAGGATGGTCGGGGCGCCGAGGGAGCGCAGGACCACGGCCGTGAGCGGCGTCGTCAGGTCCGTACCGGGCGCCAGGTTGAACGGCCGCTCACCGAGGAAGGTGTAGGGGTTGGTGTTCATGACGATGGCGAAGTAGCCGTCGTCGACGGTCACCTCGGCCCCGTCGGTGTCGCGCATGGTGATCGAGAAGTGAGGATGGCGGCGGTCGTAGCGGGCCCAGGTGGACAGGGCGCTGTAGGCGAAGAAGGCGTGGCCGAGATACCGCTTCAGGGAGGACCGGCGCTCCACCTGCGAGACGACCTCGGCATCGAAGCCGATCCCCACGTGGAACAGGTAGCGCCGTCCGTTCACGTTGCCGAGGCCCACCGGGCGGATGCCGCCCAGACCGTTGCCGAGGGCGGCCAGCAACTCGCCCGTGGCCTCGACCGGGTCGTTGGTCATCCCGATGGTGCGGGCGAAGACGTTTGTGGATCCGCCGGGCAGGACCCCGAGAGCGGTGTCGGTCCCGGCCAGGCCGTTGGCCGCCTCGTTGAAGGTGCCGTCCCCGCCCAGCACTATCACCGCGTCGGTCCCCTTGGCCGCCGCTCCCTGCGCCAGCCGGGTGGCGTGACCCTGCCGGCTGGTCTCCGCCACGCTGACGTCGTGGTCGGCGGCGAGGGACTTCTGGATGACGACGCGGGTGCGGGCGGTCACCGAGGACGCCGATGCGTTGACGATGAGGAGAAGCTTCAACTCCCGGCCCGGGCGCTGATCACGCCTCGTCGGGTCCGGACGGCTCCCGGGCCACCGAGCGCATCTGGGCCACGCTGCGGGTGAGCAGGCGCGACACCTGCATCTGTGAGATACCGAGCCGGCGGGCGATCTCGGACTGGGTGAGCCCCTCGAAGAACCGCAGGTGCACGATCTGGCGCTGGCGCATCGGCAGCTGATCGAGCATCGGAGCCAGGATGGCCCGCTGCTCGGCCCGGGCCAGCTCCTCGTCCTCGCCTCCGAGGCTCTCTCCGACCGAGTCCCCCTCGCCCTCCGAGCGGGGGGCGTCGAGGGAGGCGAAGCGGTAGGCCTGACCCGCTTCGAGAGCCTCGAGGACCTCCTCCTCGGAGGCCTCCACCTCGGCGGCCAGCTCGGCGATGGTGGGGGAGCGGCCCAGCTCCTGGCCCAGCGGGTCGACCACCCGGCTCAGGCTCAGGTACAGCTCCTGCATCCGCCGGGGCGCCCGCACGGCCCAGCCCTTGTCCCGCAGGTAGCGCTTCAACTCGCCGACGATGGTGGTGGTGGCGTAGGTCGAGAACTCGATGTTCAAGGAGGGGTCGAAGCGCTCGACGGCCTTCAGGAGGCCCAGGGCGGCGACCTGGGTCAGGTCCTCCAGGGGTTGGCCCCGGTTGGCGAACCGGCGGGCCAGGTAGGCGGCCAGTCCCATGTGGGCGGCGACGAGCTCGTCGCGTAGTGCCAGGTCCCTGGTCCGGGCGTATTCGACGAAAGTCGCCTTGAGGCTCTGCCGGTCAGGCACGCGACAGCTCAGTCACTCGGTGCGGCGGCTTCGGGGTGGCGTTTCTTGAGCAGCCTGAAGCGGGGTCCGTCGGGCCCGGCCGCCAGGTCGTGCTCGTCGACGAGGGCGCTGAGGATGACGCGCGACAGATCGGTGAGGCCGATCGGGATGATGTCCTCCAGGAAGCGGCCGTGCCCTTCCACCTTCAGCGACCCGGGGGCGATCGAGTACACGAGCTCCACCGTGCCGTGCCGACCGGTCGGGCCGGTCAGGCCGAAGCACAGCTCGTCGATGGCCAGGCGGAGGTCCTCTATCTCGTCGTAGCTGAACCCGAGCCGGCCGGCCAGGCCGGCCGCTGTGACGCGCGCCAGACGGAGGAACTCCGGGCGGGCCGGGACAACGAGTCGCACTTCGTCGGCAGATGTCACGATCAGCGGACCGTACCACCGACCGCGCTGCACCGGCGCCAGCGGGGCTCGAAGTGGCGCTTTCCGCCCCAGTTCTAGAACAATGAGAACATGAATGTTGTCGTCTGCGTCAAGCAGATTCCCGACCCGGCCGGCACCTACCAGCTGGACCCGAGCTCGCACAACCTGGTCAGAGATGGGAAGCTGATCCTCGACGATTCCGACTCCTACGGCGTCGAGATGGGACTGCAGCTGGCGGAGCAGGCGGGTGGCGGCGAGGTCACCCTGGTCTCGATGGCTCCCAACGGCGAGACCAGCGGCCTGCGGACCGCCCTGGCCATGGGCGCCGCCAAGGCCATCCTGGTCAGCGACCCGGCCCTGGCCGGTAGCGACGCCCTCGGCACGGCGAAGGTCCTGGCCGCCGCCATCAAGCGGGCCGGGCCGGACCTGATCATCGCCGCCACCGAATCGACCGACGGCTACACCGGCACCCTGCCGGTCCAGGTCGCCGAGCTGCTCGGCCTGCCGGCGGTCACCTTCTCCAAGAAGGTGACCGTCTCGGGCGAGAAGGTCGTGATCGAGCGCCAGACGGAGGAGGGCTACGACGAGGTGGAGGTGCCGCTGCCCGCCGTGGTCACCGTGACCGCCGGCGTGGTCGAGCCCCGCTATCCGTCCTTCAAGGGCATCATGGCCG
>JAKAXG010000441.1 GCA_021827225.1 Actinomycetes bacterium
GGTCACGACCGGGACTCTCGACAAGCTGGGGATCCTCGACGACGACATCGAAGACATCCGCCTGGCCCTGAGCGAGGCGTGCACCAACGTGGTCCGCCACTCCGGGACCGGGAACGAGTACCAGGTCATGGTGGAGATAACCCAGCGCAGCTGCGAGATCCGCGTCGTAGACTCGGGACGTGGCGCCGACTTCGCGGCTCTCGGCCGGCGCACACCAGACCCCGGAGCTCCAGGCGGGAGAGGGTTGCCTATAATCGAGGCGGTGGTCGACCGGGCCGAGTTCCATTCCGATCCCCCCCTCGGAACGGCGGTGCACCTGCTCAAGACTCTGAGGAAGCGACCAGGGGCGCCGTAGTCGCAGCCGCCCCGGGACCGCCCATGAGGTGCTCCGAGTCGCCTTCGACCGAGGTGGAGGCATCCGTCGATGCCCCCGTCGATCGGGTCTGGGAACCGGTGTGAGACATCGATCTGCCGGGAAGGTTCTCTGGGGAGCTCCAGGGGGCGACCTGGCTCGACGACGGTCCGGCGCTCGGAGACCTGGCCCGCCTGGTCGACCTGATCCGCGACGTCGAAGCCGAATGCAGCCCCCGACCGGACCCGGTTCAGTGCCGGCTCGACACGGCGGCCGCGAGATGCTCGGCCAGCCTCGACGCCAGCGCCATGATGGTGAGCGCCGGGTTGGCGGAGCCTGTGTGGGACAGACGCTTCCCTCACAGAGGTACAGGTTCTCCACCGCCCAGGTCCGGTGGTTGGCAATCCACCACTTGAATTATCAGAGGAGGCGCCCATCCGTCCGCCGCCGACGAGGTGGGCTCTAGGTGCTCGCCGTAGTGCCCGGCCCCCGACGCGAGGCCGGCGCACGCGCCGCCCTGTCCGGCCAGGACCTGGCGGCCGCCACGACCACCCACCCTCAGGCCGTCAGGCCGACGGACGCCATTTGGGCGCCTCGCGATGGCGACGGGACCAGGGTGCCACTGGCAGACCTGGCGAGCTGGCCCCGACCGCCCCCGCCCAGCGCGAAGCCCGCACCCGCCACATCCGAGACGCCGGATGGGCCTTGGTCGACGAATGCGCCGACAGGGGCGAGTCGGCCCGCTCCGCCGACCGACCGGCTCTCCAGGCGATGCTGGTGAGTATTCGCCGAAGACCGTGGCGTTGACGCCGTGGTCGTCCACAGGCGGCCCCAGTGATCGAAACCTCAACCACGTGCGTGATCCGGGGGCTGCGCAGCAGCGCGTGAACCGAGGTGAGCCCGACATCGACTCTCGGATCATCACTCACGAAGTCGGGACCGAGCCGCTCATGTCAGGCGAATGTGGCCCCGACGGTGTTGAGATGTCGCAGGGCCTGGCGGTATGAACCGACCAGGCTGTCCGCGTGGTAGGCCAGGCCGTGGTCGGCGCAGAAGCCCTTCACGATGTCCTGCGCCCGTGACAGGTTGGGCCGGGGCATGGCGGGGAAGAGGTGGTGCTCTATCTGATAGTTGAGACCCCCGAAGAGGAACGAGATCAGCCTGCCACCGGTCACGTTGCGTGCCGTGGCCACCTGCTGGCGCACGAAGCCGACCCCGTCGTCGCTTTCGGTGACGGGCATGCCCTTGTGGTTGGGCGCGAAACTGCAGCCGAGGTAGAGGCCGAACAGCCCCTGCTGCACAGCGATGAATGCCACCGCCCGCAGCGGGGACAGCACCCAGAACACCACTGTCAGGTACAGCGCCGCGTGCAGACCCAGCAGGAGGCCCTCCGCCAGGGCCGGCCGGTCACGCCGGCGGGCGATCGAGTCCAGCCCCGAGATGTGCAACCCGATGCCCTCGACCAACAACAGCGGGAAGAACAACCAGGCCTGGTAGCGGGCCATCACCCGCCGGAGCCCCCGGCGGCTGGCGGTGATCTCGGCGGTGAAGCTCAAGGCCACCACCCCGTCGCCGATATCGGGATCGTGGCCCACCACATTGGGGTGGGCGTGGTGGGCGTTGTGCTTGGGCACCCACCACCCGAACCCCAGACCGGTCAGCACGTTGCCGGCCACCAGCCCGACGATCCGATTGGCCCGGCGGGAACGGAAGATCTGCTGGTGCCCGGCGTCGTGGCCGAGGAAGTCCACCTGGGTGAACACGAACGCGAGGAACGCGGCCACACCGAGCGACGCCCATGAGTCCCCGACCATCACCAGGGCCGCCCAGCCCGCCGCGAAGGCGGCCAGGGCCAGCGCGAACCAGGCGGCGTAGAGCTTCGGACGGCGCTCCATCAACCCGGCCTGGCGGACCAGGGCAGCCAGGGAGCGGTAGTCGACGGGCGCCTCGGTGACAGCAGAGTTGAGCATTGGCCTTCTCCGATGAGATCGCTGTGAGTACGTCATCGGTGTCAGCGCGACGCCAGGAGTGCAGCAGCTCCCGTCAGGCCCAAGAGGAAAGAGGTGCGATCGGGCCTGTCCAGGAGCACGCTAGCGTCTCTGCCCGCCTCTTGGTCCTCGCCTTCTCTACCTCCGGCCTCGCCCAGCCAGTGCCGCTGCGGACTATCGAGCCACCCTGTCGGCCATCGCTTCCACGTGCTCGCGGTGCTGGCGGTCGAACTCCTCGGCGGCCTCCTCGTCGGTAGCCATCTCGGCGTCGATGTCGCTGTCGGCGAAGGCCATGACACCCATGTCCTCGAACGCCCGGCGGATCTTCGGTCCCCACAGCCCGATGTCACGGATGATCGGCACTATCCGGGTGAACAGGTAGACCCGGAACTGCAGGAACAGTTCACTCTCGTCGACCCATTTGGTGGCCTCGGGGGGCAGGCCCAGCCGGTCCCAGACCTCCTCGGCCATGAAGCGGTCCCGCATCCGGTAACAGGCGTCGACACAGAACTCCTCGCGCTCATCGCGTTCGGCTTGGCTCAGCTGCGGGTAGTAGTCGCGAAGCGCCAGCCTGCCGAACATGACGTGGCGCGCTTCATCCTGCATCACATAGGCGTTGATCGCCTTCGCCAGGGGCTCAGCGGCCATGTTGCGGATCAGGCCGAACGAGGCCAGGGCCAGCCCTTCGATCAGGACCTGCATTCCCAGATAGGTGAAATCCCAGCGGCTGTCGTTGACCGTGTCATGCAGCAGGCTGGCCAAGTTGGCGTTGATCGGGTACACCAGGCCGATCTTCTCGTGCAGGTAGCGGCTGTAGACCTCTACATGACGGGCTTCGTCGATGGTCTGGGTGGCGGCGTAGAACTTGGAGTCGATGTTCGGCACCGTCTGCACGATCTTGGCTACCGAGATCAACGCGCCCTGCTCGCCGTGCATGAACTGGCTGAGCCGCCACGCCTCGAACTCGCGGTGAGCGAGGTCCTTCTCCTTGCGGTCGAAGCGGTCCCACCAGGGCGAGCCGCAGAGAGGATGGGCCTCGTCCGGCATGCCGATCGGCCGTTCCGGGTTGACCTCCTGGTCCCAGTCGAGACGATCGGATCCGACCCACTGCCGGCGCGTGCCCTTGTCGTAGAGCCGTAGCAGTTGGTCCCGGCCGTTGGTGTAGTCGAAGTCGAACACGGACGTCGAAGGCGAGGGCACCCCCCATGTCCTAGCCGACTCGGACACGGTCTCAGCGACGGTCCCCGGCCCGCTTCGCTCTTCTGCCATTTCCATTCTCCTCCCCAAGTGTGACACTGCGTCACAGATTCGCGCCGGAACTAGGCTCAGTCAAGTGGTGCATTCGCAGCCGGGGGAGCAGAAGGGACAGCCGGGGATTCGCCGGGTACGCAGGGAAGCGACGACACGGACGATCATGGACGCCGTCGAAGCTCTGCTGGCCGAGCGGGCGTGGAGCGATCTTCGGGTGGAGGACGTGATGTCAGCCGCCGGGCTGACCAGGACCGCCTTCTACCGCTACTTCCCCGACCTCGAGGCGGTGCTGTTGGCTCTGCTCGCCAGCGTCCGCGCCGAACTGGCGGATGCTGCGAACCGGTGGCTGCTCCTCGACGCCGACCCCTACGAGGGGATCATCGAGGCCAACACCGCCCTGGCGCGCGTTTGGTCCCAGCACCGGGCCGTCCTGGCCGCCTTCAGCGACGCCGCCACCAGCGGCAGCCGCATACAGAAGGCCTGGCACCAGATGGTCGATTCGTTCCTCGAACCGGTCGAGAAACGCTTCGCCGATCTGACCCGCCGTCGCCTGATCTCGCTGGAGCACCCGTCGGAAACGGCCCGTGCGCTGGTGTGGATGAACGAGCGCTACCTGTTCGAGACCTTCGCGCGGGGCCGCGCGGTCAGCGTCGAGGATGCCGGTGCGACGCTGTCCCAGGTGTGGAGTCGGGTGCTCTTCTTCGCGTCGCGCCAGCCGCCCGCTGCTCCGCCGCCGGGCTGAGCTACCGAGCCGGAACCGCCTGCAGGCAGGACTCGCGCCCCCGCACGGCGAAGCCATCGCCCGGTCTTTTCGGTCGCTGGGGCCGAGGGCCTCAGAGCGGGAGGAGCGCAGCTTTGCCGTCGTCGCTGTCACTGAGCGGGTCCGATCGTGGCCGGCCCGGCCGGCCTCGCAGGCACCGGCGACTGGCGCTGGGAGCGTGCGCCACCGCCACGGCCGTCGCCCTGGCCGGCGGCCCGGCCCTGGCGGCCGCACCGAAGCCGGCCGCGACCTTCCCGGCCCCGCCGCCCGGCTCGCCCGCGGTGGAGTCGGCCCCGTCCAGCCTCACCGGCCTCTACCCGCAACTGCCCCGGAGCG
>JAKAXG010000007.1 GCA_021827225.1 Actinomycetes bacterium
CCCGGCGGCGCTCGGTGGGAGGCCCGCCGCCGGCGGTGGGAGGTCCGCCGGCGGTGCACCGCCGCCGGTGCTGGTGCGCTGGACCCACTGCAGGCGCGACACCGGAGTTCCGGGACGGGCCAGGCCGGCGAGGACGGTCCGCCATGCCTCCAGGCACTGAGCCTGCTCGGCCGGGTCCAGCAGAGACAGTGACCGCCCGTTGACCGGCACCACAGCCGCTACTGATCCGGCGGCACGGTCGCGGATCACGGCGTAGCCGCCTGTGAACGGTCGCCCGGAGCGCTCGATGAGGTCGATTCCCATCGGCATCCCGCTCGACGTCCCACCCTTGTCCGACCGGGCCGACTTCCTGCTCGGGCGGCAGGCGGGATCGCCGGCGCGGGGACCGTGCCCGTCGAGCGGAGCGGCGCTGAGGCGCGTCCGGCCCCCCCGGCGGCAGAGCCAGCGAATGCCTGCCAGCGCCCACCAGCCCAGCGGCTGCCCGCTTCGCGTCCATACAGCGCCGGCCAGCCCGGCCGCCAACACGGTCACCGTCAGAAGTAGCCCACCCGGACCGCCCACTGACCCGTGCAGCACCAGGGCGACGGCCGTGGCGGCGCCGATGGTGGCGAGCTGCCCGGCCTGCAGTCCGAGCAGAACCCCCCTGCGCTCGAGCGGGGAGAAGCTGTACCGGGGGTCAGCCATGTCGGCCCGCCTGAGGTGGCGATGTCGGGTAGTCGGCCTGGCGTTCGGGGATCACCTGAGCGGCGACCGGTCTGGCCGCCGGAGCGGTGCCCCCCGAACTCCTGCGGAGGGTCGACATCATGAGTTGGGTGACCGGATGGACGGGGGCGGCGGCCGCCGAGGAGACCGTCCGGGTGGCCGCCCGCAACGGACGCCTCGACATGCCCTCGAGGTGGGCGATAGCCGCCGCCTCCACGACGGGGGCTAGGCGCATCAGGGCGAAAGGGGCGAAGCCTGCCAACAGCAGGATCCCGGCGCCGGTGATGGCGGTATCGGGACCGGAGCCCACGAGGGCGGCCACGCCGAGCGTCAGCGACGCCACGATCACGAACTTGGACATGATCAGGCTGACCAGGATCTCGACTGCCCGCTTCGCCATCACCGCCGTGGCCGGCCATATGTAGCCCACCAGCACCAGGGGCATGAAGAAGGTGGCCACGTACACGGCAGCCGAGCGCACCATCATCTCCAGCCACACGAGAAGGGTCCCGGCCACGATGAGCACCGACAGCAGCATCTGCACGAAGATCGGCGCCTTGGACCAGGCCCCGCTCGTCACGGCGTCGTGGAAGCGCCCGCCGAGCTGATCCGGGTGGGAACCCGCCAGGATCCGGCAGAGCGCGTCGACGGCGGACACGGCCAGTCCCGCCGTCTGCGTCGCCGCCGCGCCGGCCAGGACGGCGACGGGGAGCCCCACCCCCCACACACGAAACAGGCGGCGGCCATCCTGGCGCAGGACCGGCCCGATCGAGGCGGCCATGAGGATGGGTAGCAGGACTACGGCCACCACCCGGCCCATCAGGTGAGCCTCCTGCACGAACCAGGCCTTGTCGAAACGGGGCGTGGCCGTCGCCCCGATGAGACCCATCACGTGGCCCACCAGCCAGTCGGCCGCACCCGACATGGAGGAGTTCACCACATCGAGCACCGCGCCGGCGGCGGCGTTGGTGACGCTGCGGGTGAGACCGCCGGTCAGGCCGCCGAGACCGGGTATGCCGCCCAGGCAGGTGACCGGCGTCAGGCAGGCCACGGATCCCACCGGCGGGATCATCGGATCCGGCCGCCGGCCTGGATGAAGAAGTCCACGATCCTGGGCGCGCCGCCGATCAGTACCGCCGCCAGACCCGAGACCAGCACGCCGCGCCGACCGTTGTAGGCCTGCTGGTAGTTCTGCGAGTAGTGGCCGAAGGCCCACATGATGGCCCCCACCACGATCCCGATCAGAGCGGCGATGAGCGCCCACCCGCCTATCCCGTTGGTCAGCTGCTGTAGCACGTTGGCGCCCGGCAGCTGGCTGGCGTCGGGCATCAGCGTGACGCCGGGGCTCCCTCCGGCCCAGAGAGACGAGAGCAGTCCCACAACGGCACCTCCTTTGAAGGAATCTGACTTGGCGCTCTACATCTTTGATGCTTTTTCATGCTGTGTCAACCCTTTACCTCGCAGCTGGCGACTGCCGTCCTTTGGCCTTGTCTTGTATGTCTATGTTTTTTCATGTGATATACGCTTGGTGCATGCTCATCGTCCGGGACGTGTCGACGTCGGTGGTGCCGTACTTCACCGACGGCCGCGACTGCGGGGCGTGGACACCCGGCGCCACCCGGCTCCTCGGCCTGGCCGGGCCGGTCGAGCCGCCCCACCTGAGGGCCGTGCTCGACGGCCGGCACCCCGATTCGGGCAGGTTCCTGCCGGGTGTCCGGGCCCGCCGGCGGCGAGGGGGGTGGGATCTGGTGTTCGCAGCGCCCAAATCGGTTTCTCTGCTCGCCGGCAGCACGGAAGGCGACAGCGTGGCCGCCGCCCACGGCGCGGCGGTGAGAGAGGTCATCGACTACCTGGACCGCCGGCTGACGGTGGTGCGGACGGCCGAACCGGGCGGCACGGCACCGGCCGGGGGCCTGATCGGAGCGCACTTCGAGCACCGGGCCAACGCCGCCGCTGAGCCGCATCTGCACACCCACGTCCTCGTCGCCAACCTCACCCGCACAGAGGTGGGTTGGTCGGCGGTGCGAAACGAGGGGTGGTTCACCGGCCGGCGCAGCCTGGCCGCGCTCTACCAGCTCGCGCTCCGGGCCGAGCTGCGGTCCCGGGGCTGGCAGCTGGAGTGGCGTCTGAGACCCGACGGCCTGGCGGACGTCGCCGATGTGCCGAGCGCCGCCGTCAGGGCGACCAGCACCCAGAGCCGGCTGGCCGTGGCGAACGGGCGCTACGAGGCCCGCCGGCAGGCGGTTGCCGGTCCCTGGCGCGAGCGCGCTAGCCGGGCTGGCTGGGAGGGCCCGCCGATCAGCGTGGTCAGCCCGCCCGTCGCGGGGTCCGGTGGGCCCGGTACGGGGTCGGGTGGGCCCGGCACGGGGTCCGGCAACGATGCCCGTCTCGACGACCCCGAGCTGACCGCCCGGGTGACCGCCCGCCTGGCGGCGCGCCGCAGCGACTTCTCGGTGACCGATGCCATCGTCGCCCTGGGCGCCAGCCACGCCCCGGGCGCCCTACCCGAGGAGGCGGCGGACTGGGCCGAGCGGTTCTGCCAGGCGAGCGTTGCGGTGCCCTCGCCGACGGCGGGCCGCCGGTGGACCACCACCTTGGCCAGGAGGGCGGACGACCGCCTCCTCGCCGCCCTCCACGACCTCCATACAGCACGGTCCCCGGCCCGCGCCGGCATCGCCGTCTCCGACCCCAGCGCCCCCGGCCGCGCCCCAGTCCGGGGACGCCTTTGGGAAGGCGTCGCTCCGCCGGCCGGTGGCATCGTGGTCCTGGGCTCCCCGGCCGGGCGGTCCGCCCTCCTGGCGCAGGCAGAGCTGCTCCAGCACTGGCGCCACCAGTGGCCGGCCGAGAGCGTCGCCGTCCACTGCCCGTCGGCGCTGGGGGCAGCCCGGTGGGCGGCGTTGTGCGGGATTCCGGCCCACCGGCGGGGACACCGGGTCGCCATCCTGGTGGTCGACCAGGCGGATCGGCGCAGCACTCCGGAGCTTCTGAGCCTGGCCGCCGAGGCCCGTCGCTCCGGTACCGGACTGGTCCTCGTCGAGGGCGGCACCCTTCCCCGGGTCACCAACTTCGCCAGCCATGGTCTCGCCCAGTTCGCCCAGTACGCGCAGCGGGTGGCCTGTCCCCCACCAGCGCCGTGGACCGCGGTGGGGCCTCCGGTTCCGGTCCGGCATCTCGACCCCGGCCTGTCCGGTCGGACGGCGGCTACGGCTCTGCTCCGCCTGTGGGCCGCCGACCCCGATGCCACCCTGCTGGTCGGTCTGGGACTGGAGGAGGTCAGGGCTCTCAACCTGGCGGCCCGGCTTCTGGTCGGTGGTGGCCCGACGGCGGTCGACGCCGACTGCACCCGCCGCTCCCCGGATTTTCGGGCCGGTGACCGGGTGGTGGTCATCCGGGCCCGGGACGGGCTCCCGGCCTACGGCACGTTCGGCGAGGTTTCTGGTGTCGGGCCCGGCGGGTCGCCACTGTCTGTGAGGTGGGTCGGCGAGGACCGGGCGCGCACCCACGCCGCGGAGGCGCTCACCGGAGTTGGACACGGCTGGGCGGTCACGGCCCACATGGCGGCTCGGCTGGGCCGCCCGGTCATGGTCCTCGGCGCCGCGGAGGCGGTTCCCCGGCTGCGGGGTCTGGTCCGGGCTGAGATCGAGCCGCCGGGCCGGGGGCGGTCGCTGTTGTTGGAGCGGTGAGTGCCGGCAGAGTCGCCGGGGAGCGGCGCCGGCAGGCACGACAGGGAGCGGCGCCGGCAGGCACGGCAGGGGCGACAGGGGGTGGCGGCGGTATGGGAAGCGCTGTGTCGGTACAGATTTGCCGGCGTCATTCCGCTCTGGTGACACGCCAACCGACTTGGTGACGGAATTCGACGCGGCTGAGCGTGGCCCGTGTCACCAGAGCGACCAGCCGCCTCGCCCTAGGGTTCGGCGGGCCACCGCCCCCGCCGCGAACCGGCTAGCCGTGGGAGGAGACGTGCTCCGTCCAGCGCTCTCCGTCCCACCACCGCCACCGGTTGTGTCCGGCCGGATCGGGATGCCACCCGGGGGGCGGCCGCCGGCCGTTTCCGGCCCCGTCCCGCGGGAGTCCGGCCCCGTCCCGCGGGAGTCCGGCCCCGTCCCGCAGGGGTCCTGCCCCTGGAGCGGTGAGCCCGCCGGGCGGCGAGCCTGCGGCCCGCCCGCCGGGCGGCCATCCACCGGACGGCCAACCACCCTCCGGCCAGCCACCGGGCCGCCACTCACCCGCCGGCCACCCACCCGCCGGCCAGGTGCCGGGCGGCCAGTGCCCACCGCGTCCGCCGGCAGGCCCGACCAGTACCCGGTTGTTGCGTTCCACCAGCCACAGGATCGGCGCCACGATCCAGATGACCACCACGACCAGCACGGCCACGCCCGTCACCGCCGGCCACCGCTGCGAGAGGAAGCCCACCACGTCCCACAGGGCGTGGCACACCATCAACGGGACGAGCTGGCGGAACCGGAGGTAGGTCCAGTAGTAGATCGCGGCCCACAGCAGGATCCCCACCACGCCGGGGCCGTAGTAGATGTGATACGAGCCGCGCAGGACCAGCGCTACCAGCGTGATCTCCCATAGAGGGCGGCGGGCCTGCCGCAGCGTCACGACGACGAAGGCCAGCACCACCAGTTCCTCGATGACGCCGGCCTGCACCGAGTCCACCATCCCGAAGACCAACTCGGGGGCGGTCGGCGGACCGGTCGGCAGGTGGCCGGACTGGATGATCCCGTTGACGATTCCCCCGGCTATGAGACCCACCAGGGCCCAGGCCACGATGCGCACCGTCTGACTGACGGCCAGCCGCCCATCGTCAAGCCGGGGTACGCGCAGCCCCAGCTGGCCGGCGCCGACCCCGCGGCGGGCGGACAGCAGGAGCACCACGACCACCGCCAGCGCGATCTGCATGCACACGTCCACGGCCTGGGTCCCGTAGATGGCCCAGCTGCCGCTCTGGAGGAGGTTCTGGTAGCGGCCGGCCAGGAGCAGCGCCGCTCCCACTATCCCGGTGAGGAAGAAAGCCGCGAATACGAACAGCACCTCGACGTAGGCCCGGCGGGCGGTGACCGGTGCCAACTCATCTAGGTCCGGTGCCGGGGCGGGCGACCACCACCGACGGCGGCCCGGCTCGGTCGCCGGGCGGGTGGGGGCGTCCATCGGGACCAGCGTGCCAGAACCGCGCCTGAAGATGGCTCCGCCCAGCGCTCCCGCCACCCGCCGACGGCCACCCCACGCCGGCCGACCCCGCGGCCCCACCGCCGCCGCCCGACGACGACCACCCCCCGCCGGCCGACCACGCCGGCCGACCCCGCCGGCCGACCCCGCCGGCCGACCCCGCCGCCGGACGCCGACCACCCCCGCCGGCGCCCCCGCCGGCCCGCGCCGAGGACCCCCACCCCGAGATGCGAAAATCGCCGGAACGTGAGCACCCCGCCCGACCCTCCGCTCGTGGCGCCCGGCCGTGGTTGGTGGTCGAGGGCGTGGCCCGTCGCCAAGGTCGTCGTCGTGCTGGCGGCCATCGGTATAGCGGCGTGGGCCATCTCCGGCAAGACCGATGAGCTCCGGGGGGTCACCGGCTACCTGGACCGGCTGCACTGGACCTGGGTGGTGGTGGCGGCGGTGGCCGAGGTGGCCTGCTACCTGGCCCTCAGCCAGTTGCAGAGGCGGCTGCTGCGGGCCGGCCGGGTGAAGATCCCCGTCCCCCAGATGTTCGGGATCACCATGGCCGGCTCGGCCATCCAGAGCTCCTTCCCCGGCGGCAGCGTCGTCTACCTGGCCTACCTGTTCCGCCAGTTCCGCCGCTGGGGGGCCGACGACCTCCTGGCCACCTGGGTCATTCTCGCGTTCAACGTGGTCACCTTCTCGGCGCTGGCCGTCATCTCCGCCGTGGGCCTGGCGCTGGCCGCGTCGGAGGGCACCACCTACGACCTGGTCGAGGCCATCCTCGGCATCCTCCTGGCCGCCATGCTGTTCCTGCTCGCCATCTCCGAGCGTCGCCGGCTTCTCCCCCACGTGACCCGGGCGGTGCGCCTGTCACAGAGGGTGCTGCGCCGGCCGCACCTCGGCACCCCGCCGGCCGAGGTGGTGTCGCGCTGGACCCGGGAGCTGGCGGTGGTCAGCCCCTCCCGGGGCGTGTGGGCGCGGGCCGGGGTCATGAGCCTGGCCAACTGGCTGTCCGACCTGGCCTGCCTGACCCTGTCGTTCATGGCCGTCGGAGTGGGGGTCCCGTGGCGGGGACTCCTGCTGGCCTACGGCGCCGGCCAGCTGGCCTCCACCCTGCCCATCACTCCCGGTGGCCTGGGCGCCGTCGAGGGGTCGCTCACCGTCGCCCTCGTCACCTTCGGCGGCGCCACCCAGTCGACGGTGGCCGCCGTGCTGCTCTACCGGTTGCTGTCCTTCTGGCTGGTGCTACCCGTCGGTTGGTTCTGCTGGGCCGCTCTGGCGGTGGCCGGGCGGCGCAACCCTCCGCTGCCTGTCCAGGTGCCGGCGCTAGAGTCCCCCGGGTCGGCCGCGTCCCCATGAGAACGTGCGCCCGGGAGCACCGGGCTCTGACCGCGATGGTGGTGCTGGTCGCGTCCATAGGCCTGGCCGGATGCGGGGCGGCCACGCCGGGAGTGTCCAACGGGTCCGTTTCGGCCTGTTACCGGGCCATTCCGGTCGGCCGTAACGCCCTGCACGACCCGTCGGCCAAGCTGATCGGCGTCCACCGCATCCCCGTCGACGCCGTCCGCAGCCACCTGCCGGCCCCGGCCCGGGCCGAGCTGGCCGCCGAGAACGACACCGCGGTCTGCACCATGGCCTTCCGCGGCACCTTCGCCCCCGGGCAGGTGGAGCTGGCCCCGGGCGGCCAGCAGGGCGACTACGCGCTCGTGCTGGTGTCCAGCCGCCGGCTCCACCTGGTGGCGACCATCGTGTTGAAGCAACTCCCCCACGCTTTCGGGGGGCGGACCCTCTGACAGCCCCATGATCAAGTACCTCGGGTCGAAGCGCAGGCTGGTGCCGGTGCTCGGCGAGCTGCTGGGGCGCTCCGGCGCCGACCGGGCCATCGACCTGTTCACCGGCACCACCCGGGTGGCGCAGGCGTGGAAGCGTCGGGGCGCCCACGTGACGGCGGTCGACTCGGCCCGCTACTCGGCGGTGCTCGCCGAGTGTTTCATCGCCGTCGATGCCCGGGCGCTGGACCTGACGGGTCTCGGGGCGTTCCTCGGTCAGCTGCAGAACCTCGACGGGGTGAACGGCTACGTCACCGAGACCTTCAGCCGGCGGGCCCGTTACTTCCAGGAGCACAACGCTCGGCGCATCGACGCCGTGCGCGACGCCATCGAGAGCCTGGGACCCGACCACCCGTGGCGGCCGGTGCTGCTCAGCGCCCTGCTGCTGGCCGCCGACCGGGTCGATTCGACCACCGGGGTGCAGATGGCCTACCTCAAGACCTGGTCCCCCCGGTCGTTCGCCCCGCTCGAGCTGCGCCTGCCCGACCTGCTGCCGGGCGGCGGGCGGGCCGTGCGCGGCGACGCCGTGGAGGTGGTCGCCGGCCTGCCCGAGGCCGGTCTCGCCTACCTGGACCCGCCGTACAACCAGCACCGCTACAACGGCAACTACCACGTCTGGGAGACCCTCGTCGCCTGGGACGCCCCCGCCCACTACGGGGTGGCCTGCAAGCGGGTGGACCTGCGGGACCCGGCCTCCGCCAGCGTCTTCAACCGCCGGCGGGACGCGCCGGCCGCCCTGGCCCGGCTGGTCCGGGAGGTCCCGGCGGAGGTGGTGATGATCTCCGGCAGCGACGAGGGCTGGGTCGGCCCGGAGGAGCTGGCCGACATGGCGGCCGAGCGCGGCGAGGTGGCGATCCTGGCCTTCGACTCCAAGCGCTACGTGGGCGCCCAGATCGGCATCCACAACCAGAAGGGGGAAAAGGTCGGCCGGGTCGGCCGCACCCGCAACATCGAGTACCTCGTCGTGGCCGGACCGCCGGCCCGGGTCCGGCGGATGTGCGCCGGCTACGAGGCGGTGGCCGTCAGCCGGTGAGCAGCTCCCGGGCGCCCCGGTCGGTGGAGGGGTGGCGCAGCTTGGACATGGCCCGGGCCTCGATCTGGCGGATGCGCTCCCTGGTCAGGCTGAAGTGCTCGCCCACCTCGTCCAGGGTGCGGGGCTCGCCCCGGTCCAGGCCGAAGCGCAGCCGCAGTATCTCGCGTTCCCGTTCGTCGAGGGCGATGAGCATCTTGTTCACCTCGCCCGACAGCAGGGCGGCGGCGGCGGCGTCGAAGGGCGACACCGCCGAACGGTCCTCGACCACGTCGCCCAGCTCGGCGTCACCGTCCTCGCGCAGAGGCTCGGACAACGACAGCGGCTCGGCGGCGTGCCGGAGGATCTCGGTGACCTTCTCCTCTTCGAGCTCCAGGTCGGCGGCCAGCTCTGCCACCGTCGGCCGTCGGCCGAGCTGGCCCTCCAGACGGCCCCGGGCCTTGGTGACCCGGGTGAGGAGGTCGCCGGCGTGGACGGGCAGGCGGACGGTGCGGCCGGTGTTGGCGATGCCCCGGGTGATGGCCTGGCGGATCCACCACGTGGCGTAGGTGGAGAACTTGAAGCCCTTGCGCCAGTCGAACTTCTCGACGGCGTGCATGAGGCCCAGGTTGCCCTCCTGGACCAGGTCGAGGAGAGGCAGCTCGGCGGCCTGGTACTTCTTGGCGATGGAGACCACCAGCCGGAGGTTGGCCTTGACGAACGTCTCGGCGGCATCGTCGCCGTCGCGGATCAGACGGCGAAGCTCCCGCTTGCGGGCGGGGGTGATGCTCTTGCCCGAAGCCATCTCGGCCCGGGCTTCCCGCCCGGCCTCGATGGCCTGAGCCAGGCGTGCTTCGTCATCCTTGGTGAGCAGGGCATGCTTACCGATGTCGTTCAGGTAGAGGCGGACCAAGTCCTCCTCTGGCTGAGCGGCGTGGTTGTTGGGCACTCGTCCTCGTCTTTCCCGATGTACCCGGACAGGTCATCCGTGGCGTCTTCTCGGAGCCGCCAGACACCAAATCTTACCTGATGAAAGCCGTTTCGTGAAGGGTAGAAACCTGCAGAAGTCGTTGTGGAAGCAAGCGCTGGGCGGGCTTTTGCCCGTAGCCTTGAGACATGTCGGTCGAGTTCGCCGCACCACCGCCTGAGACCTCCTCGGCCTCCGTCCGCTGGCTGTCCGACGGGGAGCAGGAGGTCTGGCGCCAGCTGCTCGCTGTCGAGGCCCGGCTGCACGACCGGCTCGACCGGGAGCTGCGCGACGCCCACGGCGTGACCCTCGGGGAGTATGCGGTGCTGGTTCACCTGTCCGAGGCCGGCCCCGGCGGTCTGCGGATGTCGGACCTGGCCGACCGGTTGGGCCTGTCGAGGAGCGGTCTCACCCGGCGCATAGACGGACTGGTCAGGGCCGGGATGGTGACCCGGCACTCCTGCCCCAACGACGGGCGGGGCTCGATGGCCCAGCTGACCGGGACGGGCGCCGAGCGCCTGGCCGAGGCCGCCCCCACCCACGTGTCCGGGGTGCGGCGCTACCTGATCGACGTGCTCGGAGGCGACCTGGCCGGCCTGGCCGAGGGGCTCCGGCGGGTCGAGGAGGCCCTGGAGCCCCGCTGAGCCCGGCCGCCGGGACGGCCCCGGCGGGTCAGTGGGGGGAGCCGCCGCTGACCACGTCGCCGCCCCGCTCGATCCAGCCGTTGGTGCCCCCGGCGACCGAGACCGCCGGGTAGCCGGCTTCTGCCAGGGCCCTCGCCGCGGCCAGGCTGCGGCCGCCCACCGCGCAGATCACGTAGAGCGGGTCGGCGTCGGGGATCTCGTCCTGACGGGCGGCCAGCTCCCCGAGGGGGATGAGCACGGCTCCGGGCACGTGGGCGCCGTGGTACTCGTCGGGGTTGCGCACGTCGAGGACGGTCGCCCCCTCGGCATGGGCCCGGGCGAAGGTCTGCAGGTCTACTTCGAGGGAGTTGGAATCGCTCACCCAGCCATTCTTCCCCTCAAGGGAACAACCTCTCGATCTGCCAGGGCCCGACCGCCTCCTTCCGGTAGCGGAACCGGTCGTGGAGGCGGAAGGTGCCCTGCTGCCAGAACTCCACCTCCCGGGGCGCCAACCGGTAACCGCCCCACCACGGCGGCCGGGGCACCGGGGCGCCCTCGAAGCGGGCGGCGAACTCGGCCAGCCGGCCGTCTATCACCTCCCGGCCGTCCGCCACCCGGCTCTGTTCCGAGGCCCAGGCTCCGATCTGTGAGCCTCGCGGCCGGCTGGCGAAGTAGGCGTCGGACTCGGCGTCGGAGACCGCGGCGATGGGCCCGTTGACGCGCACCTGGCGGTCCACCACCTGCCAGCGGAAGGCGGCGGCGGCCCAGGGGTTGGCGCCGATCTCCGCCCCTTTGCGGCTCGAGCGGTTGGTGTAGAACACGAAGCCCCGCTCGTCGAAGCCCCGGAGCAGGACGAAACGGACGGACGGCCGGCTGTCAGCGGTGGCGGTGGCCATCGCCATCGCCTCCGGTTCGGGCTGTCCGGACGCCCGGGCCTCCTCGAACCACCGGGCGAACTGCTCCATCGGTTCGGCGGCCAGGTCGGCCCGGCGCAGCGATCTGTCGGGCACCGCCGCGGTCCTAGAGCGCCTCGATGCCCAGGTCGACCCAGGTCAGCAGCGGGGTCCACGGGATCCCCGCCTCCTGGAACCGGGCGGCGACCGACGGGCTGCGGTCCAGCAGGGCGGTCGCCCCGATCACCTCCACGCCGAGCGCGGCGACCCGCTCGGCGGCCCGCAGCAGGGACCCTCCGGTCGACACCACGTCCTCGACCATGAGGACCCTCTGCCCCTCGGTCAGCCTGGCGCCCTCGATCCACGCCTGGCGGCCGTGGCCCTTGGGCTCTTTCCGCACCGAGAACCAGGACGCCCCGCTGAGCATGGCCACGCCGTGGGCGAGGGCGTCGGCGCCCATGGTCGGCCCGCCCACTGCGTCGAACTCCCCGGCCACCAGGTCGACCACCGCCTGGCTGGCCTGGCGCAGGGCCGTTCCGGTGGAGATGGCGTACTTGCCGTCGATGTAATCCCGGCTCCAGCCGCCGGAGGTCAGCTGGAACGGCTCGGTTCTGCGCTCGTAGCCCATCCGGCGGACCAGGTCGGCCAGGGCGCGTCGGTCTTCGGCAGCGAAAGTCATAGCCGGCCGATTCTACGGAGCCGGTCCGACGCTCCGGGGTACCCGGCGGCCTCTCAGGCCGAGTGCTGGGTGAGACCCAGCACGGTGGCCGGCAGCGGCTCGGAGTGGACTATGACGAGGCGCTGCGTCGCCCGGGTCACCGCCACGTACAGGGCCCGCAGGCCCTGCGGGGACTCCGCCGCCACCCGTCCCGGCTCCACCACCGCCACCGCGTCGAACTCGAGTCCCTTGGCGTCGTCCACCGTGAGCAGGGTGAACTGCTCGTCGAGCGCGTCCCTGCCCGCCGTCCCGTACGGCAGGCCGGACCGTTCGAACGCGTGGATCATGGTGGACAGCAGGGACGGCGGGACGATCACGGCCGAGGTCCCGTTGGCGACGATGGCCGCCTCCCGCACCGCCTCCACCACGGACCCGGCCTGCCAGGCGCCCAGGGCGAAGCCGTCCGTGGCGATGGAGATGATCCGCGGGCTCTGGCCGGACGCCCGCACCGACTCGGGAGGGCGCATGCCGGGAGCGGCCTGCTCGAGGATCCGCCCGGCCAGCTCCATGATCTCCACCGGGGTGCGGTAGTTGACGGTGAGCTCGACCAGCCGCCACCCCCGACGGGGCGAGAGGTGCTCGACGATGGGCGCCCACGACCCGGGCGACCACGCCCCGGTCGTCTGGGCCACGTCCCCCACGATGGTCATGGACCCCGACAGTGACCGCCTGGCCACCATGCGCAGCTGCATGGGGGACAGGTCCTGGGTCTCGTCGACCACGACGTGTCCGTAGGTGCGGATCCCCTCGGGGTGCTCGGCGCTGGGCCGCCGGCGGGCACCGAGCAGGGCCTGGGCCTCGTCCAGCAGGGGGATGTCGGCCGGTGTCCAGGGGACCGGCTCGTCCGGGCGGCCCCGCTCCCGGAACAGCAGGGCCTGCTCGTCGGCGGAGAGGACCCCCCGTGAGGCCAGCTCTATCAGCGGCCGGGCGCCGAAGAGGTCGTGCAGCAGCTGCTCCGGGGTGAGCACCGGCCACATCCGGTCGAGGGCCTCGACCACGTGCGGCTCGCGCCGGAGGGCCCGGCCGAGCTCCTCCGCCGAGATCGGCTCCTCGTCGGGGCGGGTGGCCGAATCCTCGCCCGAGAGGGTCTCCGCCAGGTGGCGCCACAGCACCTGCTCGAGGGTGCGCCGGCGGGCGTTGTGGGTGCCCGGGCGTCTCTTGACAGCGGCGACCAGCTGGGCGGAGAGCGAAGGGGTGATCCTGAGGAACCGTCCGCCGTAGGGGATCGCCGCCGTGTGCCGCAGAGGGCGTTGACGGTCGGTGATGGCACGGGCCACCACCCGGGCCATCCGGGCGTCCCCCTTGATCCGGGCCACCTCCTCGGATTCGCCGGTGCTGGCCCGCGTCGCCGCGTAGAGGCCGTTCACCGTCGACAGCTCCACCCCGGTCTCGTCCAGCGAGGGCAGCACGTGCTCGATGTAGCGCAGGAAGGTGGGGTTGGGGCCGAGGACGAGGACGCCCTGGCTCTCGAGCGGGAAGCGGTGGGTGTAGAGGAGGTAGGCGGCCCGGTGGAGGGCCACCGCCGTCTTGCCGGTGCCGGGCCCTCCCTGCACGACCAGGATCCCCGGCAGCGGGGCCCGGATGATCTCGTCCTGCTCCTTCTGGACCGTCGCCACGATGTCGCGCATGCGACCGGTCCGGGACCGCTCCAGCGTGGCCAGGAGGACCTGGGGTCCCGAGAGACCGAGACCCCGGCCCTCGTTGACCCCCTCCGGGTCGAACAGTTCGTCCTCCAGGTCCACCACCTTCTGGCCCTCGGTGAGGAAGTGGCGGCGCAGCGTGAGCCCCATCGGGTGCATCCCGGTGGCCCGGTAGAACGGTTCGGCGATCGGGGCCCGCCAGTCGACCACCAGCGGCTCCTGGTCCTCGTCGGAGATGGCCAGCCGCCCGATGTGGAACGCCTCCGGCCCGGCGGAGCCCTCGGTTCCGGCCCGGTCGATCCGTCCGAACACGAGCGACTCCCGCCCCAACTGGAGGTGCTCCAGCCGGCCCAGGCTGTTGCGCACCCGGATGTCGCGCTCGGTCACCGCCTGGAAGGTGCCGCCCCGCTCGCCGAAGGCGTCGCGCAGCATGGCTTCGGCGGCAGCTCGCATGGCGGCGAGCCGGGAGTAAGCCAGATCAACGTGCGCCTGCTCGGCCGGGACGTCGGGGTGGGGCATACGGGGAAACACCCACTTTGCGTTGTGACGGGGCGGCGCGCAAGCCACGCCGGTGGCCGCCGTCAGCGGTCGTGGTCGAACCGGGCCTCTCAGCCGCCCGCCGGGCAGAGCGATCTGGCCGCCGCCCGGCCGGAGGCGATGCACGCCGGGATGCCCACTCCCCGGTAGCTGGAGCCGCACAGAGCCACCCCCGGGACCTTCCGGCGCAGCGCCTCCTCGGCCCGGCGGACCCGCTCGGAGTGGCCCACCCCGTACTGGGGGAACGCGTCCGGCCAGCGGTTGACCCGCCAGGTGTCGGCGGCCGTCGGGGCGGGCAGGGCGTCGGCGACCTCGGCGCTCAGCCGCTCCACGAGGTCCTCGTCGCTGAGCTCGTCGATGCGCCGGTCCCCGGCCCGGCCCGCCGACACCCGCAGCAGCGTCCGCCCCGGCGCCGCCCAGTGGGGCCACTTCTGCGACGCGAACGAGCAGGCCGTCATCAGACGGCCCTCCTGGCGGGGCACCAGCAGGCCGCTGCAGCCGTCGGGAAGCTCGAACTCGGGGTAGCCGAGGGTGACCAGGGCGACCGAGGCGGTCTCGAGGTCGCGCAGTCCGGGGACGGCGTCGTCGCCGAGTATCTCCGCCGCCTCCGCCGCCCCCACCGCCAGGACGCAGCCGTCGAAGCGGGATCCGTCCACGTCCACCGAGGTTCCGCCGGCCGGGCGCACGGCGCCGACCCGGGCCGATTCGAACTTGACCCCGTCACCCCGCAGGCGCCGCTCCAGGGCCTCCACCAGCTGTGACAGACCCAACCGGGGGGCCATGAACATCGGCGCCCCGGCCGCTGGCCTGGGCGCCTTGCGGAGCTCCCACAGCAGGCTGCGGGAGCGGCGGGCCGCCGCCAGCAGGTGGGGGATGGTGGCCTCGGAGCTCAGGTTCTCGGACCGGCCGGCGTGGATGCTGCCGATCAGCGGATCGGCCAGCCGATCCGCCACCTGGGGGCCGAACCGGCCGGCGATCAGCTGACGGACGCTCACGTCGCCCTCGTAGGTGCGGCGGGGAAGGACCAGGTCGGCGCCGGCGCGCAGAACCCCGGCCGGGGACAGCAGCCCCGAGCGCAGCAGGGGACCCAGGCGGGTGGGAACCCCCATCATCAGCCCGTCCGGGATCGGGTGCAGGGAGCCGCTCCACCAGAGCAGGGCGCGGCCGGCCCGGGGGGCGACCAGGTCGTCCACGCCCACCTCCGCGCACAGTGTGGTGGCGTCGGGCGAGCGGGTTATGAACGCATCCGGCCCGCACTCGACCGGGCGTCCCTCGAACGGCTCGGTCAGGATGCGGCCTCCCAGGCGGGCGGGCTCGAAGACGGTGACGTCGGACCGACCGGCCACCTCGAAGGCGGCGGCCAGACCGGCTATGCCGCCCCCTACGACCGCGATCCTCACGGGGCGGCCGGCCCGGCGTGCACCAGCTCCACCAGCCGGGTCAGTACCTGCGGGTCGGTCTCGGGGAGCACGCCGTGCCCCAGGTTGAATATGTGGCCTCGCCCCGCCGGGCGCTGCTCGAGGATCCGCCGGGCGTGGCTCTCGACCACCGGCCACGGCGCCAGGCAGACCGCCGGGTCGAGGTTGCCCTGCAGGGCGACGGAGGGGCCCACCCGGGCGGCCGCCTCACCGAGCGGGACCCGCCAGTCCACCCCGACCACGTCGGCTCCCGCTTCGGCCATCAGGCCCAGCAGCTCGCCGGTGCCCACACCGAAGTGGATCCGGGGCACCCCCAGGTCCCGGGTCCCGGAGAAGATCCGGGTGGTGGCCGGCAGCACGTATCTGCGGTAGTCGTCGGGTGAGAGGGACCCGACCCAGCTGTCGAAAACCTGCAGGGCGCGGGCGCCGGCGGCCACCTGGTCCCGGGCGGAGGCGAGGGCCATGTCGGCCAGGCGGTCCAACAGCGAGCCCCACAGCTCCGGGTGGCCGTACATCAACTGCTTGGTCTTCAGGTGCTCCCGGGACGGCCCTCCCTCCACGAGGTAGCTGGCCACCGTGAACGGCCCGCCCACGAAGCCGATGAGGGGCACCGACAGCTCCTCGACCAGGACCCGGATGGTCTGGGCCACCCAGGGGCTGTCCTCGGCGGGGACGAGGTCGCGCAGCCGGCGCAGGTCGGACTCCGAGCGGAACGGTTGCTCGACGACCGGGCCCACGCCCGGTCGGATCTCCACCCCGAAGCCGACGGCGTCGACCGGGGCCATGATGTCGGAGTAGAGGATGGCCGCGTCCACGCCGTGGCGGCGGACCGGCTGCAGGGTGATCTCGGCGGCCAGTTCCGGGTTCCTGATCACCTCGAGGATGCTTCCGCCGCCCCGCACCCGGCGGTACTCCGGCAGCGACCGGCCGGCCTGGCGCATGAACCATACCGGCGTTCGTTCCACCGCCTCGCCCCGGCAGGCGGCGAGAAAAGGTGAGCCCTGCCCGTCGAGTCCCGGCACGGTCGGCCACGTTACCCAACCCCGGGCCTGATCCTCAGGCCGCGCCCGGCGCGGCGCGGGGATCCGCCGGCCGGTCAGCGCTCGGGCAGGACCTCCGCGGCGCCGAGATCGACCACGCCGGGCAGGGTCTCCCCGCGGAACAGCCCGGCTGTGCTGCCGATACCCCACAGCGAGTGGTCGGCCATCAGGACGGCGGCGGCGGTGTAGGTGGTGCGCTCCCCGCCGGGGTAGCGCACGCACTGGGGGTGGACGCAGCCGGTCCAGTAGGCCCCGTTGTCCTCGCGCATGTGGCGGGTGGCGGTTACCAGTTCGACAGCCCGGTCCCGGAGGCCGATGGCATCGAGGGCCATGGCGCACTCCGCGGTCTCCGCCGCGGTCACCCACGGCTGGTCGGAGACGCAGCGCACGCCGACCCCGTCGAGGACGAACTCCGACCAGCGGGCTTCGATGCGCTGCTCGGCCTCGACGCCCTGCAGGGCGCCCGACAGGATCGGGTAGTACCAGTCCATCGCCCAGCGGTGCTTCGGCGCGAAGTCGCCGGGGCGGTGGAGGATGGCCTCGGCCATCCGGTCGGCGGCCAGCTCCCATTCGGGCCGCTCGTGACCGAGATGCTCGGCCAGAGCCACCGCGCAGCGCAGGCTGTGGTGGATCGAGGCGGTGGAGGTCAGCAGCGGATGGCGGGCCCGGTGACCGTCCGGGTCCATCGACCAGGCGATACCGCCTCCCGGCAGCTGCAGCATGAGGGCGAAGTCGATGGCCCGCTCGACCACCGGCCACATCTCTTCCAGGAACCCGCGGTCGGCGGTCGTGAGGTAGTGCCACCACACGCCGGTCGCCACGTAGGCGCCCACGTTGGGGTCGCGCCGCGGGTCCTCGACGCCGTCGGCCAGGTGGTAGCGGCACCAGGCGCCGTCCACCAGCTGGGTGGCGGCCAGCCAGTCGTAGGCCCGCTCCGCCTCCGCCCGCCGGCCGGCCAGCGCCAGCGCCATGGCCGCCTCCGTGTGGTTCCAGGGGTCGGCGTGACCGCCGGGGTACCACGGGATCATGCCGTTGGGCAGCTGGACCGACGCGATCCACTGCGCCGTCCTTCTCACTTCCTGGGCGGTGAGCGGCCGGCCGGACCCGGGGGTGCGGTCGGTCACGCCGGCTTCCGGAAGTAGAGGATCACGCTCTTGCCCATGACCGGGTTCAGGGCCGCCTCCGGTACCCGGGTGAACGGCGTGTGGGCGGTGATGTCCCACACCAGCACCTTGTGATAGGCGCGCACCACGGGGTGGTCCTCCCGGTCGACCCCGACCGCGGCGCGCAGCCACCAGTAGGGGGTGTGCAGGGCATGGGCGTGGTGGGCGCCGTAGGGGACCAGGCCGGTCTCCCGGACGCGGGATTCGAGCACCGACCGGCGGTAGATCCGGATGTGGCCGCCGGGCCTGTCGTGGTACTCGTCGGAGATGGCCCACGTCACCAGCTCCGGCCACCAGCGGGGCACGGTGACGGCCATGGTGCCGCCCGGACGCAGCACCCGGGCCAGCTCGGCGATGGCCGGGCGGTCGCCGGGAATGTGCTCGAGCACCTCGGCGGCGATGATGCGGTCGAAGGTCCCGTCCGCGAAGGGCAGCGACAGGGCGTTCCCGACCAGAGCCGTACCCGCCCCCCCGCGGCCGGCCACCTGGTCGTCCTCGTAGGACAGGCCCTTCATCATCCAGGACACATCTTTGACCTCGGCTTCGTCGGCGTCGAGGGCGGTGACCACTGCGCCGCGCCTCATGGCCTCGAAGGCGTGCCGGCCCGCTCCCGCGCCGAGATCGAGCAGCCGGTCGCCGGGGTTCACCCCCAGCTTCTCGTATCTCACGGTCAGCACTGCGGCTGCCGCCTCCTGGCGTGATCCTCGATCACCCACCGGTAGTGCTCGGCGGTGGCCGCCGCGCATGCCTGCCAGGTGAAACGCTCGAGCGCCCGCTTCCTGCCGTTGGCGGCCAGGGTGGCGGCCAGCTCGGGGCTCTCGAGCACCGTCTGGATGGCCGCCGCCAGCGCCCCCGGATCGCCGGGCGGGACCAGCATCCCGGTCACCCCGTCCTCACCCACCACCTCCGGCAGAGCGCCCCCGGTGGTGGCGATCAACGGGACCCCGCACGCCATCGACTCCACCGCCGGCAGGGAGAACCCCTCGTAGAGGGAGGGCACCACCGCCACGTTGGCCTCGGCGTACAGCTCGATCATCCGCTCGTCGGACACCCCGGACTCGAAGGTCACGGCGTCGCCGATCCCCAGGCGGTCGATGGCGGCGGCCACCGGGCTCTCGCCCCGCAGCTTCCCGACCACGACCAGGTGGGCCTCGGGCACCTCGGTGCGGACCTTGGCCACCGCCTCCACCAGCGGCAGCAGCCCCTTGAACGGGACGTCGGCACTGGCCGTGGTCATGATCCGCCCCGGAACCCTGGCGATCCCCGGTTGCGGACGGAACCGGTTCTGGTCCACCCCGATGGGCACCACCTGCAGCTGCTCCGGCTCGAGGCCGTACTGCTCGACGATGTCGCGCTTGGACGACGAGGACACGGTGAGGATCCGCGGGATCTGGCGGGCCACCCGGATCTGCATCCCGAGGAACCCGTACCACCGCCGCAGGGTCAGCCGGCGGCGCCAGTTCGGGGCGTGCTCGAGGTCCAGGGTCCGGTCCACGGTGATGGGGTGGTGGCAGGTGCCGAGCAGGGGCAGCCCGTCGTCCATCACCCCGAGAAGCCCGGAGCCGAAGGTCTGGTTGTCGTGGACCACGTCGAACTGGCCCCTGCGGGCGGCCAGCTCCCGGCGGACCCGCCAGCTGAACGTGCGGGGCTCGGGGAACCCGGCGGTGCACATCAGGGCGAACTCGGCCACGTCGATGCGGGTCTTGAACTCCCGGGGCCGGGGGATCCGGAACGGGTCCTCCGGCCGGTACAGGTCCAGACTGGGGACCGGCACCCAGCCGACCCCCTCGTCCAGGACGGGCCAGGGCTGCCCGGCGAAGACGGTCACCTCGTGGCCGAGCTGCACCAGTTCCCGGGCCAGGTACCGGGTGTACACACCCTGTCCACCCGAATGGGGATTGCCCCGGTAAACCAGCAGGGCGACCCGAAGTGGGTCCTCCGCGACCATAAGTCCGAAATCCTTGCCGACCGCCCGACGGGGGTCAAGCCGACGGCTGGGAGGGCGTCCCGCTCAGTGAGCGGACGCCGGCCGGCGACGGCGTGACCGTCCCCCGCTGCCGCCTCCGCCGTCCCGCCGCCAAGGCGGTGGCCGCCACGGCCAGCCACACGGCGGTGGCGGCGGCCACGACCGGGGTGTCGCCGAGGCGGTCGAACACGGTCATACCCGTCCGGCGACCCACGGTGGCGAACACCACCGTGCGGGAGTCCAGGTGGCTCCTCTTGACCACCTTCCCGTCAGGGGTGACCACGTCCGAGTAGCCGGTCGGGGTCACCTGCACCAGCCAGCGACCGGTCTCCACCGCCCGCATCCGGTCGGCCGCCACCTCCTGGGTGGGAACCTGCGTGCTGCGGTAGGAGGCGGTGTTGGTCGGCACCACCAGGAGCTGCCCGCCGGCGCGCACCCCGCTGCGGGCCCGCTCGTCGAAGAACACCTCGTAGGAGATCATCACCGCCAGCGGGGCGGCCGGGGTGCGCAGGAACCCGGGGCCGTGCCCGGGGATGGCGTCGAGGGGGACGTCGGCGACGTTGAACAGCTTCTCGATCACTGACCGGTACGGGACGTACTCGCCGAAGGGCACCAGGTGGTTCTTGACGTAGTGCCCGACGATCCGGCCGTCGGGCCCCCAGGCGACGACCTCGTTCAGGTAGCGGTGGGTGCCCACGTCCTGCTCCACCCCGACGAGCATGGTGGCGTGCAGGGACCGGGCCAGCCCGGCCACGTCGGCGGCGTCGGCCGTGGTGGCGAAGTCGGTGTGGCTCTGCAGCACACCCTCGGGCCACACCACCAGCCGGAGCGGGTCCCTCAACGCCGCGCTGGCCGCCAGGTGGCGGTCGAAGACCACCTGCGGGTCGGTGTTGATGGCCCTGGTGCCGCGCGGCCCGCCGCCCTGGACCATTGCCACCTTGAGCGGGGGAAGCCGGCCGCCGGCTCCCGAAGGTGACAGCGCTCCCGCCACCGGCAGGAGGACCGACAGCAGCACCAGGCCGGCCAGCCCGGCGGCCGCCGTCCGGTCCTGGTGTCCGATCCACTCGGCGGGGCCGACCGCCGGCCGGCTCCGGCGCCAGGCCCACGCCCAGCGGCCGAGGGCGGCCAGGCAGACGCCGACCAGCACGGTGACCCCGGTGAGGGCCAGGCCGCCCCCGAGGCGCAGCACCGGGCGGAGCGGACCGGCGACCTGCCCCAGCGACAAACCCCCCAATGGCAGGCCCCCGAGGGGGAACCGGTCGCGGGCCCAGTCGGACATGGCGAACAGGCAGGGCAGGCCCACGGCGACCTGGCGCATCCTCGACGACGGGGTCAGCCCGACGGGTACGACCACGTACAGAGCGCTGACGATCACCACGGCGATGTAGCCGGGTATCGAGAACTCGTGGACCCAGTACAGGCCGGGCACGTAGTCCGCCACGCCGAACGCAGCCCCCACGAGCAGGCGGCTGCGCCACGGGCGCCCCGGAAGGGACCCGGCGAGGATGGCCAGGCCCAGCCAGGCGAGAGGCCACCATCCGAAGGGGGGTATGGACAAAGCGACCAGAAGCCCGCCGAGCACGCCGGCCAGCAGTCCGGACCGGTACCGCGGCAGCCGATCGGTGGCGAGTCGCTCCATCGGCTGAAGATGTTGGCGGTCGCCACGGCCTCGGGGCCAGTCACCACGGCCCGGTCGTTGTCCGCCGGCGCCGCTACCCGGGTGCCTCCCGCCCGGAGACCCGGCCGCGGGCGACTCTCCTACCATGACCGCGGTGATCTCCGTCGTCATGCCGGCCCACAACGAGGAGGGCTACCTGGAGCCGGCCGTCAAGGCGGTGCTGTCCGGGCTGCACGCCCGGCAGGCCGACTTCGAGGTCATCGTCGCCGAGAACGGCTCGGTGGACGCCACCGCCGCCGAAGCCGAACGCCTGGCCGAAGCATTCGACTCGGTCAGGGTCCTCCGCCTGGGCTTTGCCGACTACGGGCGGGCGCTGCGGGAGGGTTTTCTCCGGTCCCGGGGTGAAATCGTCGTCAACTTCGACGTCGACCTGGTGGATCTGGGCTTCCTCGACCGGGCGGTGGCGCTCATGACGGCGGAGGACGTGGCCATCGTGGTGGGCTCGAAGCGCAGCCCGGGCTCCGAGGACCGCCGGAGCGCCGGCCGCCGCCTGGTGACCGCCTGCTTCTCCGCCGTTTTGCGGCTGGGCTTCGGTCTGGGCATCAGCGACACCCACGGGCTCAAGGCCCTGCGCCGCTCGTCCGTGGCCGACCTGGTCGACGCCTGCCAGTTCGGCAACGACATCTTCGACACGGAACTGGTGCTCCGGGCAGAGCGGGCCGGGCTGCGGGTCGAGGAGATCCCGGTGGTGGTCACCGACATGCGCCCGCCGCGCACCGCCATCGCCCGGCGCATCCCCCGCACGCTGGCCGGTCTGGTCCGGCTCCGGATGGCCCTGTCCCGCTCCGGGGTCGGCCGCCCCGGTGGGACCGGCGCCCTGAGACGCCGCTGACAGCTACGCGGGTCCGGCCGGGCCGCCGGTACGGCGCAGCACCCGGAGGCTGCCACAGCCCATGGCGGTGTCCTCCTCCCACCCCCCCGCCTGCAGGGCGTCGCAGTAGATCTCGTAGGGGGGACGTCCCCCCTCGGCCGGATCGGCGAACACGTCGTGTATGGCCAGATATCCGCCAGTAGCGACGAGCGGCGTCCACGCCCGGTAGTCGGCCCACGCCACCTCACGGCCGTGGCCGCCGTCGATGAACAGCAGCCCCAGCGGGGTGCGCCAGCCGGCCGCCACGACCGTGGACTGGCCGACCACCAGGACGACGCTGTGCTCGAGGTCGGCGCCGGCGATGCTCCGGCGGGCCACCGGGAGGGTGTCCATCCGGCCGGTCTCGGGGTCCACCAGGGAGGGGTCGTGGTGTTCCCACCCGGCCTGGTTCTCCTCCGAGCCCCGGTGGTGGTCGACGCTGAAGAGCGTGGCACCGTGTTCTCGCGCCGCGACGCCCAGGTACACGGCCGATTTCCCGCAGTAGGTCCCCACCTCCAGGAGCGGACCCAGCCGGGTGGTGGCCGCCACCACCCCGCAGCGGTAGAGAGCCAGGCCCTCGTCGTCGGGCATGAAACCCTTGACGGAGCGGGCGTAGTCCAGTTGTTCGGGTGTCAACCGCTCAGGGGATCTCTACCGGCGCCGGGCCCTCGCCGCTGCGGTCCCGGGAATTCCCGTCCCCGGCCCGCGGGTTCCCCCCGCCGTCGACGGAGATCTGGTCGTGGTGGGGGTGGACGAACATCAGCTTGTTGAAGATGATGAACTTGCCGACCCACAGGACTCCGAAGGCCCCGAAGTAGACGGCCGCCACCGAGAAGGTCTGGCCGGCGTGGGAGAAGTGGTGGCGCTTGGCGTAGCCGTCCATCAGCCACACCGCCCACGTGGAGAAAGCCCAGCCGAGCAGGGCCAGCGCCCAGAACGGCACGACCTCTTTCATCAGATGGCTCTTCCCGGACTTGCCCCACGCCCATTTGCGGTTCATCTCGTAGCTGGGGATGGCGGCGATCGTGGTGGCGAGTGTGCTGGCGAGGACCACGCCCATCTTGACCAGGCCGACGAAGATGAGCAGGCAGACGTTGCTGACGATGACGGCCACGACCGAAGCCATCGAATAGCGGAAAAGCTTCAGCGCCATCGGGCTGCGCAGCTTCTGGCGCAGCCCGGGGAGTGTCATCGCCACGGGCAGCCAGCGTACCGGACAGGCTGGTGAGCCCGGTTATCGGGCGGCCAAGATGGGACTCGTGACCGCGGCGCTCGACGAGCTGGTGGATCTGCTGGACCTCGAACAGCTCGAGGTCGATCTCTATCGCGGGGTCAGCCCCCGCGAGGAACGCCTGCGGGTGTTCGGCGGCCAGGTGGCGGCGCAGTCCCTGGTGGCGGCGGGGCGCACGGTCGCCGACGGCAGGGGGGTCGAGCGGCCGGTTCACTCCCTCCACGCCTACTTCCTGCGGCCCGGCGACCCCAAGATCCCGATCCTGTACCAGGTGGACCGGATCCGGGACGGCCGGTCGTTCACCACCCGCCGGGTGGCGGCCATCCAGCAGGGCGAGGCGGTGTTCCACCTCTCGGCGTCGTTCCATGTCCCCGAGGCGGGGGTCAGCCACCAGGAGCAGATGCCGAGCGTCCCCGACCCCGAGACGCTGCCCACCTGGGAGGAGGTGATGGCCCCCTACGCGGAGGTCATGGGCGACTGGTACGGCCGGCCCCGGCCCATCGACGTCCGCCACATCGGGGCCCCGATGCGCACGTCGCCGGTCGAGTCGAGCCCGCGGCCTCCCACCCACAGGATGTGGCTGCGGGCCGACGGTCGCCTACCCGACGACCCGCTGCTGCACACCTGCCTGGTGGCCTACGCCAGCGACATGACCCTGCTCGACACCATCATGCTGCCCCACGGCCTGATCTGGACGGAGGGCACACAGGTGAGCCTGGACCACGCCATGTGGTTCCACCGTCCGTTCCGGGCGGACGAGTGGCTGCTCTACGACCAGCACAGCCCCACCGCTTCGGGCGCCCGGGGCCTGGCCACCGGCACCATCTTCACCCGCGACGGCATCCTGGCCGTATCGGTCGTGCAGGAGGGGCTGCTCCGCACGCCGCTCCCCCCCGCCGGCGGCTGACCCCGGCGGCGGGGCCTCGGCTCGGCCGACGGCATCCG
>JAKAXG010000442.1 GCA_021827225.1 Actinomycetes bacterium
CGATCTCACCCCTTCTGACATGGCGCCGGTAGCATACCGGGGCGGTCGCCCCGCCGGCGGACGTTCGCCGACCCCGCCGATCGTCCCTTTTTCCCCTGTCCTCAGAGGAGGATGGCCAGGGGGATGACCGTCAGGGCCGGCCCCTCGACGACCGGATCGGTGACGGCCAGGTCGACGCCGCCCTCGACCAGCTCGGCGAGCATGTCCCGGCCGCCGTCCAGCCCGGTGGCCGCCAGCAGGGTGCGGCGCAGCAGGCTCACCCCCTCGCCGTCGCCGATCACCTCCGCCACCTTGGCGATCACCCGGTAACGGCCGGTGTCGAGGAGGGCCTCGGCGGCCTCGCCGGCCAGCACCCGGTCCACGGTGACGACGACCGGCAGGTCGCCGCTGAACATCACGACCTCGGCGACCGGCGCGCTCCGCAGATCGTCCCGGGCCGCCGCGGCCAGGGCGGCCACCAGGTGCCGGGCCTCGGGGGTGGCGCCCGCCTCGTCGGGGCCGGCGGTCTCGGGCGGCCGGGGCCTGCCCTTGGCGGTGCGGCGGTCCGGCCCCAGCCGGCCGTCGTCGAGCACGGCCAGGGAGGTGGCCACGAAGTCGAGTACCGGGACCATCGGGTTGCCGTGGGCGTCGCCGACGAAGTCGACCAGGTCGCCGGGGCGGACGTCGGCCGCGTCGCCGAGCCCGGCCACGGTGACCGCACCGGCGCGCTCGGCCCAGCGCAGCAGGGCGGCGCCCGGGTCGACCGGCGGGCCGGAGCCGGCCGGTTCTGACAGCGAGTCGGCCAGGCGGGGATCGACGAACAGGGGGAGCCACATGGCAGCCGGCGACGGTAGCAGCCGGGGATGTCTCAGCCGACGGCGGCGGCCCCGTCGCCGACGTCGGCCAGCCTGGCCAGGTCGGCCATGATCCGCCCCAACTGGAAGTCCTTCGGGGTGTAGACGGCGGCCACCCCGCGCCCCTTCAGCCTGGCGGCGTCCTCGGGGGGGATGATGCCGCCCACCACCACCGGGACGCCCACCCCGGCGGCGCCCAGGCGGTCGGTCACCTCGGCCACCAGGTCCAGGTGGCTGCCGGAGAGGATGGACAGGCCGATCACGTCCACGTCCTCGTCCCGGGCCACCGCCGCGATCTGTTCGGGGGTCTGGCGGATGCCCTGGTAGATGACCTCGAAGCCGGCGTCGCGGGCGGCCACGGCGATCTGCTCCGCCCCGTTGGAATGGCCGTCCAGCCCGGGCTTGGCCACCAGCAGGCGGGGCGGCGCCCCGCGGCCGGCGGTGATGGCCGTGATCCGCTCCCGGGCCTCGGCCATCTCCGTGCGGGGCGCCGGGCCGCCGGCGGCCGTCCCGATGCCCGTCGGCGCCCGGTACTCGCCCCACACCTGGCGCAGGGCGTCGGCCCACTCCCCGGTCGTGCCGCCGGCGGCGGCCAGGGCGATGGTGGCCGGCATCAGGTTCTCTTCGGTCTCGGCCGCCCGGCGCAGGGCGTCGAGAGCCCTGGTGACGGCGGCGCCGTCCCGGCCGGCCCGCCAGCGCTGGACGTCGTCGACCATATGGGCCTCCACCGCCGGGTCCACGGTGAGCACCGACTCGTCGCCGCCGAGGGGCGACGGCTCCGTGGTGGTGAAGCGGTTCACCCCGACCACCGGCAGCTCGCCGGTCTCGATGCGCCGGGTGCGCTCCGACTGGCTGGCCACCAGCCGGCCCTTCATGGTGTCGATGGCCTCGAAGGCGCCGCCCATGGCGAGGATGTCCTCCAGCTCGGCGGTGGCCCCCTCGACCAGCTCGGCGGTGCGGGCCTCGATCACGTGCGAGCCGGCGAAGATGTCGCCGTACTCCAGCAGGTCGGTCTCGAACGCCAGGATCTGCTGTATCCGCAGCGACCACTGCTGGTCCCAGGGGTGGGGCAGGCCGAGGGCCTCGTTCCACGCCGGCAGCTGCAGCGCCCGGGCCCGGGCGTCGCGCGAGAGCAGCACCCCCAGCGCCTCCAGGGTGATGCGGGGAACGTTGTTCTCCGGCTGCTGCTCGGTCAGCCCCAGCGAGTTGACCTGCACCCCGTAGCGGAACCGCCGCAGCTTGGGGTCCTGCACCCCCCAGCGCTCCAGGCACAGCCGGTCCCACATGGCGGTGAACGCCCGCATCTTGCAGGTCTCTTCGACGAAGCGGATACCGGCGTTGCAGAAGAACGAGATCCGCCCCACCACCGCCGGCAGCTCCTCCGCTCCCAGCTGCCCCGAGTCCCGGACGGCGTCGACCACCCCGATGGCGGTGGCCAGGGCGAACGCCAGCTCCTGGACCGGGGTGGCACCGGCCTCCTGCAGGTGGTAGCTGCACACGTTGATGGGGTTCCAGCGGGGGGCGTGGCGGACCGTCCAGGCGACGGTGTCCACGGTCAGGCGCCGGCTCGGTCCCGGGGGGAAGATGTAGGTGCCCCGCGACAGGTACTCCTTGACGATGTCGTTCTGGATGGTCCCGGCCAGCTGCCGGCGGGGCACGCCGGTGTCGTCGGCCCGGCCGACGTAGAGGCCGAGCAGCCACGCCGCGGTGGCGTTGATGGTCATGGAGGTGTTCATCTCGCCGAGCGGGATGCCGTCCATCAGCTCGGCCATGTGCCCCTTGTGCACCACCGGTACGCCCACCTTCCCGACCTCCCCGCGGGCCAGGGGGGCGTCGGGGTCGTAGCCGGTCTGGGTGGGCAGGTCGAACGCGATGGACAGGCCGGTCTGGCCCTTGGCCAGGTTGGTCCGGTAGAGCTGGTTCGACGCCCGGGCGCTGGAATGGCCGGAGTAGGTGCGCATCACCCACGGCCGGTCGGGACGCTGGCGGGAGGGGGAGCCTTCCATGATTTCCCCATTCTCACCGGTGGGGGCCACGCGGACCAGCGGAACGGGCCCCGCCGCCACTACAGTTCTCGGTGGAGCGGAGAAGGGGACATTCACCCCGGGCTGCAACGGACGGGCGCACGGGCAGGTCCCGACGCCCGTCAGGCCCGCCCGGGGCCGGCGGTTTGCCGTGCGCCGGCGCCCAGCCGCTACCGTGAGCGCCGATGAGCGAGCCCGCCCCCCGAGCCGACCTTCCCGGACCGCTGGCCCTGGTGGGAGGGGCCGAATGGACCGAGGGCTGCAGCTTCGACGAGCAACTCTGGGAGCTGTCGGGGCGGTCCGAGGTGCTGGTCCTGCCCACCGCCGCCGCCTACGAGCACCCGGAGCGGGCGGTGGAGACGGCCCGGCGCTGGTTCGCCCGGTTCGGCGCCGAGGTGGCGGGGCTCATGGTCCTGTCCCGGCCGGACGCCCTGGAGGCCGCGGCGGCGGAGCGGATCCGGGCGGCGCGCTTCATCTACCTGAGCGGGGGGTCCCCGATGCACCTGCGCTCGGTGCTCAAGGAGTCGGCCGCCTGGGAGGCCCTGGTCGCCGCCTGGCGCTCCGGCGCGGTGGTGGCCGCCTCGTCGGCGGGCGCCATGGTCCTCGGCGACTCGATGGTCGACCCCCGCGGCGGGGCGCTCACCCTGGGCCTCGGCCTGATCAACCGGATGGCCGTACTGCCGCACTACGACACCTGGTCGGAGGAGAAGGCCCACCGCACGGTGCAGCTGGCCACCGGCCACCTGCGCATCGCCGCCATCGACGAGCGGACCGCCCTCATCCGCGACCCGGACGGCTCGTGGCGGGCCGAGGGCTCCGGCAAGGTCACCGTCTACGTCGACGGCCGCCCCAGCGGGCTCGAGGCGCTCGGCCCCCGCTAGCCGATGCCGTGATCCGCCGCCCAGCGGATCAGCTCCTCCCGGCGGGTCAGATGCAGCTTGTGCAGGATGTTGCGCACGTGGTTCTCGACGGTCTTCTCCGAGATGTACAGCTCGGCGCCGACCTGGCGGTAGGTGTAGCCCCGCCCGACCAGCCCCAGCACCTGGCGCTCCCGCTCGGAGAGCGGATGGCCGCCGCTCGACGCCCGGGCCACCCGGCGGAACTCCCCGAGCAGCAGGGCGGCCAGCTGGGGGGCGAACGGCGGGTCGCCCTGCGCCGCCCGCAGCAGCTGGCGGTGCAGCTCCTCCCCCGGGGTGGACTTGGTCAGGTAGCCGAACGCTCCGGACGCCACCGCGTCGAGCAGGTCCCGTTCGTGTTCGGACACGGTGAACACCACCACCTTCACCCGGTCGCCGTGGCGGGCGGCGGTCTCCCGGACCACCCGCAGGCCCCCGCCGGAGGGCATGTTCAGGTCGCACACCACCAGCTCCGGGCTCTCGGTGTCGATGAGGCGGAGGGCCTCGTCGGCGTCGCCCGCCTCGCCCACCACCCGGAACGGCGGGCGCAGGTCGGCCCGGATGCCCGACCTGACCGTCGGGTGGTCGTCGGCCAGCACCACCCGGTACTCCCTCCCGGCGGGGGCCGGCCCCGGCGGGCTGGTCACGGCCGGCCCGCCCCGGCCCGGGCCGGCAGCCGCATCCTCACCTCGGCCCCGCCGCCGGGCCAGGAGGCGAACTCCACCCGGCCGCCGGCGGCCTCGATGCGGGCGCAGATGCTCTCCTTCATGCCGATGCCGGCCACCACGGTCAGATGGTGGTAGCGGGCCGTCGCGGCGATCAGTCCGCCCCGCACGGCCCGTCCGGGCGGCGCGGACTGCGCGCAGCTTTGCCCGAGGCCGAGCGCCATCGGCACCATGCGCGCGCAC
>JAKAXG010000443.1 GCA_021827225.1 Actinomycetes bacterium
CCCCAGCCCGGCGAAGGTCAGCTGGCACAGGGACACCTGGGCGCCGTAGCCGGTGAGCAGCACCAGTGACAGAAGGACGATGGCCAGCGCCACCCCCTGATCCGCGTAGTTGAGCGCCCCGGAGGAGAGCAGCCGGGCGGCGACCACCGCCGCGACCATGAACACGGCCGTGGCGATGAGCGACTCCTTCAGCCCGACCATGCGGGGTGCCCGCACCCGGACCCTGGGGGTGAGGGCGGCCCGGGCCTGCGGGCGCAGCAGCATCACCAGCAGCAGGAACACCATGGGGATCACCTGCTGGAAGTACTGCCAGGTGGCGCTCACCGGCAGGTAGCCGATGGCGTAGGAGTAGATGAGGCCCAGGGCGATGGCGCCGGTGAAGGTGAGGGGGAGGCTGCGCAGGCGGCCGACCATGGCAGCCGCATAGCCGTTGATCACCAGCAGGGTCAAGGTGGTGATGTCGAGGGTCACCAGGGGGGCTATCAGCACCCCGGCCAGGGCGGCCAGGCCGCAGCCCATGGCCCAGCCGAGCTGGCCGTAGCGGGCCGGGGCGGCGCCGGTGAGCGCCACCAGCTCCCGGTCGTCGACCACCGCCCGGGTGGCTATCCCCGGGCGGGTCCGGTACAGGAACAGGCGCAGGCCCACCGAGGCGGCCAGGGCGGCTCCGACCGCGATGATCTGGTGGACCGTGACGGTGACGCTGCCGAGAGTCAGCTGGGATCCGTTGAAGAATTGCGGCAGGGTGCGGTCGGTCTGGGGGTTCCAGATGGCGGTGGCCACCGCGATGCCGAGCAGCAGGAGGGCGATGGTGACAGTCAGCTGGGCTTCCAGGGCGGCACCCTGCACCCTGCGGATGACCAGCCGCTCCAGACCGGCGCCGATCAGCGGCACCAGGATCACCACCACCAGCACGAAGGCGATCCACGCAGGCCACCCGAACGCCACCCGCAGCTGCCAGTACAGGAAGGCCCCGATCATCCCGATGGCGCCCTGTGCGAAGTTGAAAATGCCCGAGGTCGTGTACGTCACGACCAGCCCCATGGCGGTCAGGGCGTACACACATCCGTAGGTTGCGATACCGGCCACGGTCAGAGCCAGAAACTGCGACACTGCTGTTCCCGTCTAAGTTGCGACGTTCGACGTCTTAAGTGGAGAAAGGTCGAGCACTGTTCCGAAGAAGTCCCCCGTGACACCGGGCCTGCCTGGCCCAGCCGGTTGCCGCTCGCAGCCTAGCGGCTCAAAGCGACGAGTGTTGCGTTAGTGCGGCGGGGTCGTCCCGCCCAGCGGGAGGCCGGGACAGGCAATACTGGTCGTGTGGTCGATCCGTCCCCCCCCGAGCACGAACCGCCGGTCCGCCGCCGCCCCGGGGGGAGGACGGAGCGGGTGAGGACGGCCGTGGCGGAGGCGGTGCTGGAGCTGTTCAGGGAGCGGCAGTTCTCCTTCTCCGTCGCCGATGTGGCCGACCGGGCCGGTGTGCACCGGGCCACGGTGTACCGGCGGTGGCCGTCGCGCGGCGATCTGATCGCCGAGGCCCTGAGCTCCTTCTTCCGGACGGTGGCCATACCAGACACGGGGAGCTGGGCCGGCGACGTCCACGCCCTGGCCTCCACCCTGGCCCGCTTCTTCGCCGACCCGGTGGAGATCGGAGTGATCACGTCGCTGGCTCTCGACTCCGACCCCACCGCCGGCGAGATCGTCCAGCGGCACTGGAGCCCCATCGTGGACTCGATGACCGCGGTCGTCGACCGGGCCAAGCGCAGGGGCGAGGTCGACCCGGCGGTGGAGTCCGGGCGCCTGATAGAGCTTCTGACCGGCCCGTTCGTGGTGCACACCACCCTGGTGCGGAGGAGCAGCATCAGCCGGCGTCACGTGAAGGAGATCGCCGACCTGGTCGTCCGGGCCGGGCAGCCGGCCGGTGCCCAGCGGCCCGCCGGCGCCGACAACCGACCACCCATCTGCTAGGACGACACTTGTTGCTTTAAGGCTGGACGGCCCGTAAGCTGCCGGCCCGATGGCAGCTCACGACGAGGGGGACCTGGAGGCAAGGCTGGAGCGCATCGAGCGCCGGCTGGCCCTGTACGACCTGATCGCCACCTACGGCCCGGCCGTGGACAGCGGTTCGGCCGAGGCCACCGCGGGGATGTGGAGCCAGGACGGCACCTACGACTACGGGGATCACACCCTGCACGGCAGGGAGGAGATCCGGGCCATGGTGGAGGGCCGCCACCACCAGGGTCTGATCCGGGAGGGGGCGGCGCACCTGCTCGGCTTCCCCCGAGTCCATATCGACGGGGACCGGGCCGTGGTCACCGGCTACTCGCAGGTGTGCCGGCGCCGGGACGGTGGCTTCGAGCTGTGGCGGGTGTCGGCCAACCGATGGGAGCTCGCCTGGGACGGCACCCGCTGGCAGGTGGACAGCCGGGCCGCCTACCCGCTGGACGGCCGGGACGCGGCCCGGGTCCTGCTGGCCCGGGGCGTGGAGGGCGGCCCGGACGGCGGGATCCGACGGTGAGGCTGGGTCTGCTGACCCCGGTGGTGATGCAGCTACCGGGAGCGGCCGCACCATGGGAGGCGTCCGCCGGGCCGGACGACCTGGTCAGGGTGGCGGAAGAGGCCGACCGGCTGGGGTACGCCCACCTGACCTGCAGCGAGCACGTGGCCGTCCCGGCGGAGGGAGCCGCCCAGAGGGGCCGGGTCTACTGGGACCCGCTGGCCACGTTGAGCTTCCTGGCCGCCCGCACCCGCCGGCTGCGCCTCGTGACCAACGTGCTCGTGCTCGGCTACCACCACCCGCTGGAGATCGCCAAGCGGTACGGGACCCTCGACGCCCTGAGCGGCGGACGGATGGTCCTCGGAGTCGGCGTCGGTACCCTCGAGGAGGAGTTCGACCTGCTGGGTGCCCCGTTCGCGGACCGGGGGGCCAGGGCCGACGATGCGCTGCGGGCCCTGCGGGCGTCGCTGTCACAACCGGTGCCGGCCTACCGCGGCGAGTTCTACCGGTTCTCCGGGATGGCGGTGGAGCCCCACGCCGTCCAGGACCGGGTGCCCATCTGGGTCGGGGGCCGCACCCGCCGGTCCCTGCGCCGAGCGCTGACCCTCGCTGACGGATGGATGCCGATGGCTCTCCGGCCGGAGGAGTGCCGGGACCTGCTGGCCGAGGTGACAGAAGACAGCGGCCGCCCCGACGGCTTCGACCTGGTGCTGGGAGCGGGCCGGCCCCTCGACCCGATCGGCGATCCGGATCGCTCCAGGGCCACCCTGGGGCGGCTGGCCGAGGCGGGCGCCACCGTAGCCAACGCCTCGTTCGTCTCCCGGTCGGTGGAGCACTACCTGGAGCAGATGGAGACCCTGATGCAGTTGCGGGACGGAGTGGCCGGGTGAGAGCCGCCGGGCCCGGCCGCCCGACAGCAGTGGTGACAGGAGCCCGGCGGGGGATCGGCCGCGCCACAGCGGTCGCGCTCGCCCGTCGGGGCATGCGGGTGGCGGTGACGAGCAGGCACGCCGGCGGAGGGGCGCTGGACCGGACGGTCGCCGAGGTGGAGGCGGCGGGCGGCACCGCCGTGCCCGTGTCCCTGGACCTGGGAGACCGCTCCGGGGTGGACGCCGCCGTCGAGGAGATCGGGTCCCGGTGCGGCCCGGTGTCGGTGCTGGTCAACAACGCCCTGTGCGACCAGCCCGGCAGCCAGGAGCCCATCGAGAGCATGGACTTCGAGGCCTTTGAAAAAATGATCGTCGGTGAGGTGGTCAACACCTCCTACCTGACCCGCCGGGTGCTGCTGGAGCTGGCCCACCCCGACGGCGTAACGGTGGTCAACGTGGGCTCCGGCGCGGCCCGCCACGTCCCGCCCCGGAAGGGGGCGTGGACCTTCGCCTACTCGGCCACCAAGGCCGCCCTGCACCGGCTGGCCCCGTTCCTGGATCTGGAGCTCGCCGGTCAGGGTGTGCGGTCATTCACCGTGGACCCCGGCTACACCCGCACCGAGGCCCTCCTCGAGCGGCTCGGGGATGTCCCCGGCAGCGCCCCGCCGGAGCTGCCCGCCGAGGTCATCGCCTGGCTGGCCCTGGACCCGGCCGCCGCGGCCCACCGGGGCCGCTACGTGTCCGCCCCGTCGATCGCCGAGGAGATGGGATGGCGGTTCTGAACCGGTCCCGGCCGGCCCCGGCCCACCCCCGGCTGCTCGAGCCCGGCCGGATGGGACCGCTCCGGTTGAGGAACCGGATCGTCATGCCGGCCATGGACCAGAACGCCTGCACCGACTCCGGCCTCATCACCGACAAGGTCGTCGCCCACTACGAGGAGCGGGCGAGGGGCGGGGTGGGGCTGCTGATACTCGAGACCTCGGCCGTCGCCTACCCGGTCGGTGCCACCTCGCACCACCAGCCGTCGCTGTCCGACGACGGGTGCATCCCGGGCCTGCGCCGCCTGGCCGAGGCGGTGCACCGGCACGGTTCTCTGATGGCGGTGCAGATCTGCCACCACGGCAAGGTGGCCCGCATCGACACCCTGGAGGGCCGGGACCAGCTGGTGGCGACGGTCCCGGTCCCCTCCCCCCGCCCCGACCTCGACAACATCACCGCCGCCGAGCTGTCCCGCATCGCCGCGGTCACCGGCCGGAACCGCACCGCCCACCGGGCGGCCACCGCCGCCGACCTGGACC
>JAKAXG010000444.1 GCA_021827225.1 Actinomycetes bacterium
CGGGGCCGGTGACCCCGTCGATGCGGAAGTTCCCCTCCATGTCGTGCTGGCCCAGGCTGCGCCACAGGCGGGCCGTCTCCACCAGCACCGGCAGGGCGGTGGCCTTCTCGAACGCCTCGTCGCCGGTGGCGTCCAGGTAGCGCAGCATGGCGTCGGATATGTCGGCGCTCACGTGGAACGCCGCGGTCCCCGCCGGCCAGTACCCCGAGCACTCGGGCCCGGCGATGGTGCGCCACGCGAAGGCCGCCCCGCCGAGCCCCAGGCGCCGGGCGTGATCCCGGGCCACCGGCAGGGTCTGGCGCCGCCAGGCGAGGGCGTCGGCGACGGCGTGCGGCTGGGTGTAGGTGAGCACCGGCAGCACGTAGGTCTCGCTGTCCCAGAAGGTGTGACCGTCGTAGCCCGGACCGGTCAGGCCCTTGGCCGGTATGGGCCGCTGCTCGGCCCGGGCTGCGGCCTGCACGATGTGGAACAGGCCGAAGCGCACCGCCTGCTGCACCTGGGCGTCGCCTTCCACCTCCACGTCGGCGCCGTCCCAGAAGTCGTCCAGGAACCGGCGTTGATCGGCCACCAGGCCGTCCCACCCGGCCTGGCGGGCGCCGGCCAGGGCCGCCACCACCTGGTCGTGCACCGCCGGGCGGGACCGCTCCGCGGACCACCCGTAGGCCACCAGCTTGACGATGCGGATGGTCTCCCCGGGGGCCATGCGGGTGGCCACGGTCACCCGGGCCACGTCCCCGTCCACCTCGACGTCCACCTCGGTGCCGTCGGGGCCGGACACCTCGTGGTCCATGGCCGCCCCCACCCGCAGGCCGCTGGACCGGGTCCGGTGCACCATCACCGCCCCGCAGCGGTGGGCCACTGTCTCCTCCTTGGCGAGCGGCGCCTCCAGCAGCCCGGCCGAGCGGGGATCGTCGCTCAGGTCGGGAACCGACTCGTTGGCCACCAGCTCCGACTGGATGACCGCCCGGTTGCCGCTGACCGACTCCACCTCGTAGCAGACCGCGGCGATGGCCCGGTGGGTGAGTGAGACCAGGCGGGTGGAGGTGACCCTCACCCGACCGCCGGCCGGGGAGGTCCAGTCCACCCGCCGGGTCAGGGTGCCGGCCCGCAGGTCGAGGACCCGCTCGTGGCTGTGCAGGGTGCCGTAGCGCACGTCGAACGGCTCGTCGTCGACCAGGAGGCGGATGAGCTTGCCGTTGGTGACGTTGATCACCGTCTGGCCGGACTCGGGGTACCCGTAGCCGGCCTCGGCGTAGGGGAGCGGGCGGTTCTCGTAGACGGAGTTCAGGTAGGTGCCGGGGATGCCGTGCGGCTCGCCCTCGTCCAGGTTGCCCCGCCAGCCGATGTGACCGTTGGACAGGGCGAAGACCGACTCCGACTGGGCCAGCAGGTCCAGATCCAGCGAGGCCTCCCGGACCGACCAGGCGTCGACGCTGAAGTTGGGGTGCCTGATCACGACCGGAGCAGCTCGGTGAGGTCGCTGACCACCACATCGGCCCCGTGGCGGCGCAGTTCCTCGGCCTGGCCGACCCGGTCGACGCCGACCACCAGCCCGAACCGGCCGGCCCGCCCGGCCTCCACCCCGGCCAGGGCGTCCTCGAACACGGCGGCCTGGGAGGGGTCCAGGCCGAGGGCCCGGGCGCCGGCCAGGTACATGTCCGGGGCCGGCTTGCCGGGCAGGTGCCGGCGCTGGGCCACCACACCGTCGATGCGCACGTCGAACAGGTCGGCGATTCCCGCAGAAGCCAGTACCTGGGCGGTGTTGGCGCTGGCCGAGACCACCGCCCGGGCCAGGCCGTGATCCATCACCGCCCGCACGTAGGCGATGGTGTCGTCGAATACCGCGACCCGCTCGGTGCGCAGCTTCTCGAGGACGATCTCGTTCTTGCGCCGGCTGAGGCCTTCCACCGTGTCGGCCCCGGGCGGGTCCTGCTCCGAGCCCTCGGGGAGGTGGATCCCCCGCGATTCGAGGAACCCCCGGGTGCCGTCGGCGCGCGCCCGGCCGTCGACGTAGCGGTCGTAGTCCGCCTCCGCGTCGAACGGTCTGAGGGGCTCGCCGCTCTGCGCCGCCCGCCGGGCCAGGAACTCGTCGAACATCTGCTTCCACGCCGCAGCGTGCACGGTGGCGGTGCGGGTGAGCACGCCGTCCATGTCGAACAGGCAGCCCCGGACGTGGTCAGGGAGCCCGAGTGCCATCAATCACCCCGGCCGGTGCGAATAGCCGAAAGTGCGTGAGGGGTACATCCATAAAGGGCGACCGGACCGAGCACGACAGGAGGACTATAGCGATGGCGGATTCGCCTGTATCGAGCGGGCATTCCGGGACGGTGGACCGGTTGGTGGGCAGAGCCAAGGAAGCCGCCGGGGCCGTGCTGGGTCGCGACGACCTGCGTCGCGAGGGCCGGTTGCAGGAGACCCGGGCCGACGCCGCGGCGCGGGCCGCCACGGCCCGGGCCGAAGCCGAGCAGGAGCAGGAGACAGCCGAGGTGGAGGCCCGCCGCCGGGAACTGGAGGCCGAGAAGGCCCGGTTGGAGGCCGAGCAGGCCGAGGAGGTGGCGCGGCGCGACGCCGAACGGACCCGGACCGGGGAGGAAGCCCGGATAGAAGCCGAGGCCCGGGCCCGGGCCTCGGCCGAGGCCCGCCGGGAAGAAGCCGCGGAGCGGGCCGCGGATGGCGCCGAGCAAGCCGCCGTCGAGCAGCGCCGGCGGGCCGAGGCCGCGGCGGAGCGCCTGGAGGGTGAAGCGGCCCGCCAGGAGCGCACCGCCGAGATCGTCGACCCGGGCTGAAGTCGCGGCGACCGGATGGACCAGGAACAAGCCAAGGAAGAAAAAGGAGCGTGCTGATGGCGGCAAATACCATTCCCCGGACTCTCGTGAGGCTGGGGCTGAGCGGGATCCGGATCCCTCTCTCGATAGCCCAGCATCTGGGGGAGCGGTCCGGTGTGGACGTCGGGGGTTTCCCGGCGGTGGCCGCTCTCGACTCGGTGGAGGCCCAGGCCAAGCAGGTGCTGGGCCGGCTGCTGCACGACGAGGTGCTGGTGCGTGAGGGTGAGCGCCAGGAGAGCGCCGCCCGTCACCGCAGCGGGGCCCAGTGGCTGGCCACGGAGGCCGACGAGGTGCGCGATCGGGCCGACGCCGAGCTGGAGCAGCGGATGGAGCAGGCGGAGGAGGCCCGGGAGGAGACCGAGCAGCGGGCTGCTGAGCGCCAGGCCCTGATCCAGAAGGAGGAGGAGGAGGCCAAGCGCGAGGCCCAGGCCAAGGCCCGCCAGCGCGAGGCCGCGCTGCGCCGGGCGGCCGAGGCCCGGGAGAAGGCTGTGGAGGCCAAGGAGCGCCAGGCCGAGTTGGCCCGGGTCCAGGCCGAGGCGGCCGCGGTGGAGAAGGAGAGCGAGGCGATCGAAGCGGAGAAGGTCGTCACCGCCATCGACGAGCACCTGGAGAACCGCAAGGCGGCCCGCCGCAGCAACGGTTCCTGAAGACGGTGGAAGAGCCGGCCGTCGCCCGGAGGCGACGGCCGGCTCTTTCGCGTCGGCGGGGCCGGGAGGGCCCCGCCCGTCAGCCCCCGCCGCCCTCCCGCCGGACCATGTCGCGCTCCTGCTCGGCCCGGTGCTCGAGGTGGTCGTCGTCGGGCCGGGGGTCGGCCTTGGCGTGCTCGTGCGGGTGGCGGATGGCCTGCTCCTCGGGGTCGATCACATCATCGAGGGTCGGCTGGTCGCCGGTGTCGGGACGCTGGTCGCTCATTGCTCCTCCTTGTTCCGGGGGCTTTATACCCATGGCCCCGCCCGGACCCCCGATCCGGATCGGGGGTCCGGGCGGGGTTCGGGGTCGGGTCCGGCGGGTAGTCGCGAATGCATGAAGAACTCCAACCCCGGCGAGAGCATGGACGCCGAGGGCATGCCGTCCCTGGAGGACCGCCCGCCCGGCATCGACGTGGAGCTAGACCAGGAGTCGCTGATGGTGCCCCGCGACCACCCGGTGGCGGTAGGTGACGACCCGGCCTACCCGACCACCCCGGCCGAGGACCGGGCCGTAGAGGGGGTGGCCGAGCGGGCCGAGCGGGAGAACCCCGACTTCGGGGCCGACGAGTTGGGGGTGGGCGGGAGCGTGCAGGGCGCCCATCGGGTACGTCGTGACGACACCACCGGCGAGACCGCCGTCCCACCCGACCCCGGGGCCGCCCGGTCCGCCGAGGAGGCGGCCGTCCATGCCCGAGGTGACGTCGATGGCCTCTGAGCGCCCCGAAGGACCGGTCATCGATCCGGCCGCCGCCCGGCGCCGGCTCCAGCACGAACGGCAGAGGCTGACCTCGCTTCGCGACGGCCTGCGACGGGGCCTGACCGACGAGGCCGAGTCGGCCTCGCTGGAGGAGCTCTCCGACGCCGACCAGCATCCGGCCGACACCGCCACCGAGACGTTCAACCGGGAGCGGGATCTGAGCACCATGGAGTCCGTGGAGGCCGAGCTGGACGACGTGGACCGGGCCCTCGAGCGCCTGGACGAGGGGACCTACGGCCGCTGCGTGGCGTGCGGGCGTCCCGTCTCCGCCGACCGTCTCGACGCCCTGCCGGCCACCCCGTACTGCATCGACGACGCCCAGCTGGCCTCCGGGGAGGCCGCCCCGGGGGTGGTTCCCCTGCGGCGCGTCGGCGGTGAC
>JAKAXG010000445.1 GCA_021827225.1 Actinomycetes bacterium
CCGATCTCGTCGAAGAGTCCGCCGAAGCGGAGCTCGCCGCCCGGGCCATCGGCGGAGCGGTCGACTTCCCCGAGGGCGCCCTCGAAGCGGTCCGGGCGTCGATGGCCCGGGTACGCGGATGAGCCCGCCGCCATCGGGACCGCTCTGACCAGTGACTGGGAGCCCCGCCGGCCGCCAGCGGTCAGCCTTCCCGCTCCCGACGGCACGTCACCTGGTTCACGTGGCCCATCTTCCGGCCGTCGCGGACCTCCGTCTTGCCGTAGACGTGGACCGCTGCCTCGGGTTGGCGCAGCCACTTCTCCAGCTCCAGGATGTCCGAGCCGATCAGGTTGGTCATCACCACGTCGGCGTGCCTCTCCCCGCTGCCGAGGGGCAGGCCCATGACGGCCCGGATGTGCTGTTCGAACTGGTCGACGACGCATCCGTTCTGGGTCCAGTGGCCGGAGTTGTGAACGCGAGGGGCCATCTCGTTGACCAGCAACCGGCCGTCTCGGGTGACGAAGAATTCGATGCCGATCACCCCGACGTAGTGGAGCGCCTCGAGCACCGTGCGGGCGGCGTCCCTCGCCGTCCGGATCACCTCGGCCGGAGCCCCGGACGGAACCCGGGTGGTGCGCAGGATGCCCCCGGCGTGGACGTTGACACCCGGATCGAAGCAGACCACGTCCCCTTCTTCGCCGCGGGCGGCTATGACGGAGATCTCGTAGTCGAGGTCCAAAAACTGTTCGAGAACGGCGCCATGTCGCCGCAGCGCCTGCTCGGCGCCGGCGATGTCGCCGTGGCTGCGGATCAGCATCTGGCCCTTGCCGTCGTAGCCCATCCGGCGGGTCTTCAGGAGAGCGGGCAGGCCCACCGACCCCACCGCCCGGTCCAGCTCTTCTCTGCTGGACACCTCGGCCCAGCGCACCGTCGGGAGGCCCCGCCGGTTGAGCCAGCTCTTCTCCACCACCCTGTCCTGGCACACCGACAGCGCGAGGTGGCCGGGGCGCACCGGGCAGATCCCCTCCAGCCGCTGCACGGCGTCCACCGGGAGGTTCTCGAACTCGTAGGTGACCACGTCGACGGAGCGCCCGAACCGGTCCAGCGCCGCCGTGTCGTCGAAGCTGGCGGCGGTGAAACCAGCCGACACCGCCTGGGCCGGAGCCTCCGGATCGTCGGAGTAGACGTGGGTCTCGACGCCCAGCCGGGAAGCGGCCACGCTGAGCATCCGGGCCAGCTGCCCGCCTCCGAGGATGCCCAGACGTCGCGGGCTATTCATCGGTGGGCGCCTCCGCCACCGAAGCTGTCAGTTCGCTCCTCCATGCCTCCAGGCGCTCGGCCACCTTCTCGTCCCCCAGGGCCAGGATGGCCGCCGCCAAGAGCGCCCCGTTGTAGGCGCCGGCCGGTCCGATGGCCATCGTCGCCACCGGGAATCCCCGGGGCATCTGGACTATGGAGCACAGGCTGTCCACCCCGTGGAGGACGGAGCTCTCCACGGGCACGCCGATGACCGGCACCCGGGTGTAGGCGGACAGCATGCCGGGGAGGTGCGCCGCGCCACCCGCTCCGGCGATCAGGGCGCGGATACCGCGACCTGCGGCTGAGGCGGCGTAGCTGCGCATCCGGTCGGGGGTGCGATGGGCGGAGAGTATCCGGGCCTCGAAGTCCACGCCGAGCTCGTCGAGGACCTGGGCGGCGGCTTTCATGGTGCGCCAGTCCGACTGGCTGCCCATCACTATCGCTACTCGGGGGGCAGTCTGCACGACCGCCCAACCTACAGGTCGGCCGGCGACTCCCGGTCCCCTCGCCGTCCGAGCCCTGACCAGGAGGACCATTAGGGCCGAACGCCCCTGTTCCTGAGTCTGTGCCGCGGATCACACTCCGGCCAGACACAAACGTCGGGGGGGTCTCGAAGGGGAGCCCTGAGGGCCTAGCGACGTGCCGACAAAAGAACAGGAGCTGTCCCCCTATGGCTACTGACTCGCCTCTGTCCGCCAAGCAGGAGAATGGGCTCTCGCCCGCCAGATACCACGACGAGATATCCGTCGGCGAGGAGGAGAAGCCGATGGTACCGGCTTCCATCGCGTCCATCGCCGACCCCGGCCCCCTGGGTCTGGCCGGCTTCGCCATGACGACGTTCGTGCTCAGCGTGTTCAACGCGAACATCATCGGCAACCAGGCTCTGTCGGCCGTCGTCCTGCCCCTCGCCCTGTTCTACGGTGGCATCGCCCAGTTGCTCGCCGGCATGTGGGAATTCAGGAAGAACAACACCTTCGGCGCCCTGGCGTTCACCTCCTACGGGGCGTTCTGGATGGCCTTCGCCGCCTATGTCAAGTTCGTGGCCGGTGGCCTGCCCGCCAGCCAGGCGCACGAGGCGACCGGGCTGTTCCTCCTCTCGTGGACGATCTTCACGTTCTACATGGTGGTGGCGTCGCTGAGGACCACCGGCGTGATCGCCGCCGTGTTCGTGGTGCTGTTCGCTGCGTTCGTGCTCCTCACCATCGGCGCTTTGGGCAACCATCCCGATATCACCAAGGCCGGCGGATGGGTCGGGCTCGTCACCGCCGCGCTGGCCTGGTACGGGTCGATGGCGGGCGTCTCGAACGCCACGTGGGGACGGACCGTCCTGCCGACGTGGCCGGCCCACAAGTAGCCCGCCGGGCACGGTCGTGACCTCATCCACCGCACACGCCGCCGGCAGCCGTCTCGGCGGGGCCTACGAGACCGCGTACCGCCGGAGCCTCTCCGACCCGGAGGGGTTCTGGCGGGAGGCCGCCTCCGCCATCGACTGGGTGGTGCCCCCCGGCGAGCGGATCCTCGACGACAGCCGGGCGCCGTTCTACCGCTGGTTCCCCGGCGCCGAGCTCAACACCTGCTACAACGCGCTGGACCGTCACGCCGACGGGTCCCGCCGGCAGCAGGCGGCGCTGATCTACGACAGCCCGGTCACCGACAGCAGACGCTCCTACACCTACGGGGAGCTGCGCGACGAGGTGGCTCTCTTCGCCGGCGTCCTGGCCGAGCAGGGAGTAGTGAAGGGAGACCGCGTCGTCATCTACATGCCGATGGTCCCCGAGGCGATAGTCGCCATGCTCGCCTGCGCCCGGCTGGGAGCCGTGCACTCAGTGGTGTTCGGCGGGTTCGCCCCCCACGAGCTGGCCATACGCATCGACGACGCCCGGCCGAAGGTCGTGGTGTCCGCCTCCTGCGGCATCGAGGGGGGACGGGTCGTCCCCTACAAGCCGATGCTGGACCAGGCGCTGGCGGAGGCGGCCTTCCCGCCGGCCAGCTGCGTCGTCCTGCAGCGGCCCCAGGTGGAGGCCGCGCTGGTGGAGGGCCGCGACATCGACTGGTCGCAGGCCATGTCGCAGGCCCGGCCCCGGGGGTGCACGACCGTGGCCGCCACCGACCCCCTGTACATCCTGTACACGTCAGGGACCACCGGTGTCCCCAAGGGCGTGGTCCGTGACAACGGTGGGCACGCGGTGGCCCTGGCGTGGACCATGCCCAACATCTACGGGGTCGAGCCGGGCCAGACCTTCTGGGCGGCCAGCGACGTGGGGTGGGTGGTGGGACACTCCTACATCGTCTACGCCCCCCTGCTGGTGGGCGCCACCACGGTGCTGTACGAGGGCAAGCCGGTCGGCACCCCCGATCCGGGGGCCTTCTGGCGGGTCATCTCCGAGCACGGGGTCAGCGTGATGTTCACCGCCCCCACGGGCTTCCGGGCCATCAAGAAGGAGGACCCGGACGGGGCACACCTGCGCCGGTACGACATCTCCGGCCTGCGTATCCTCTTCCTCGCTGGTGAGCGGCTGGACCCCGACACCTACGAATGGGCGTCGAGGCTTCTGGGCATCCCCGTCGTCGACCACTGGTGGCAGACGGAGACGGGCTGGCCGATCGCCGCCAACTGCATGGGCATCGAGCCGCTGCCGATCAAACCAGGCTCCCCCACCAAGGCGGTGCCGGGCTACGACGTGCGCATCCTGAGCGGTGACGGCTCCGAGGTGGCACCGGGCGCGGAAGGGGCGGTGGCCATCCGGCTTCCCCTGCCTCCCGGCACGCTCACCACGCTCTACCAGGACGACGAGCGCTACATCCACTCGTACCTCAGCCGCTACCCGGGCTACTACACGACCGGCGACGGGGGCTACGCCGACGAGGACGGCTATCTGTACATCATGGGCCGTATCGACGACATCATCAACGTGGCCGGGCACCGGTTGTCGACGGGCGCCATGGAGGAGGCGATCTCCCAGCACCCCGACGTGGCCGAGTGCGCCGTGATCGGGGTCGCCGACGAGCTGAAGGGCCAGGTCCCCGTCGGGTTCGTGGTCCTGAAGGCCGGTGTCGAACGGGATCCGGGCCAGGTCAGGGACGAGGTGGTGGCGCTGGTGCGCGAACGGGTTGGCCCTGTGGCGTCCTTCAAGCAGGCGACCGTGGTGGCACGCCTGCCCAAGACCCGCTCGGGCAAGATCCTGCGAGCGACCATGCGCGACATCGCCGATGACCGGCCGGTGGCCGTACCCTCCACGATCGACGACCCGGCCATCCTCGACGAGATCCGGGTGTCGCTGGCCAAGCCCGGCAGCTAGCCCCGCCGGCTCATCCCGCGCCCGCACCGAATCGGTCGGGCATGGCCTCTGGTACCACGCGTGGTGCCCCG
>JAKAXG010000446.1 GCA_021827225.1 Actinomycetes bacterium
GGGCACCCGGCCCCGCACCGCCGTCGCCCACGGAAGGGTGGGGGCCATGCTCCAGACCGGTTCGGGGGCGGGCCTGCCGCCCGGCGTGCGGGTCGGGACGGCGCTGCAGATGGTGCGCCGGCTGTACCCGGATCCGGCGCCCTACGAGTTGATCGTGGAGCGGGCCGGCATCGGCGGCCTTCTGGACCGGCCGGCCAGCCGGCTGTCGGGCGGGCAGGCCCAGAGCGTCCGCTTCGCCATCGCCATCGCCGGCGACCCGGATCTGGTGTTCCTCGACGAGCCGACCGCGGCGATGGACATCGTGGGCCAGCGGGCGTTCTGGAAGATGATCCGGGAGTTCTCCCGGGAGGGGAGGACAACGCTCTTCGCCACCCATCACCTCCACGAGGCCGACCAGGTGGCTTCCCGGGTGGTGGTGATCAACGGCGGGCAGGTCGTGGCCGACGGCCCCGGGGCCGCCCTGAAGGCGGCGGTGGCGGCCCGGCAGATCAGGTTCCGCTGTGACCGCCCCGACCCGGCCGTGCTCGACCAGCTCGAAGGCGTCACCGAGATCGACGTGCACGGCACCAGCGTGAGCATCGCCTCGCTGGACGCCGACGCCACGGTGCGGGCGCTGGTGGCGCAGCGGATCGACTTCGCCGACATCGAGGTCAGCTCCCCGGGCCTGGCGGAGGCGTTCGTGGCTCTCACCCAGAGCGAGCCGCCGGGCAAGGACCGGGACCTGGCATGAACCGCCTCATCGTCTTCGCCCGCTTCGAGGTGGGCCGCCTGCTGCGCAGCTGGAGGTTCCTCGTCATCACGGTGGGGTTCCCGGTGGTCTTCTACCTGCTCTTCCTCGGCGACCGCAACAAGGGGGAGCAGATCGGCGGCACCGTCGAATGGCGGGTGTACCTGATGATCTCGATGTGCTCGTTCGGCTCGCTGGTCGGGGGCCTGACCGCCGCCGGCGGTCGCCTGTCGGCGGAGCGGAGCTCGGGATGGGCCCGGCAGCTGAGGGTTACGCCCCTGCCGGCCTGGTCATATGTGGCAACCAAGGTGACAGCAACCATGGTCGTCATCCTGCCGGTGATCGTGCTGATGGAGGTGGTCGGAGCGGCGTTCGGCGGGGTGGAGCTCCCGGCCGGGACCTGGGTCGGGCTGGCCGCGCTGCTCTGGCTGGGCGCCCTGCCCTTCGCGGTGATGGGAGTCCTCATCGGCTTCTCTGTCAGCGCGGAGACCGCGTTCCCGGTCATCACCGCGCTGATGTTCGTGCTCGGCTACTTCGGGGGCCTCTTCACCCCGGTGCCCAAGATGCCGGCCACCCTGCAGACCGTCGCCCACATCCTGCCCAGCTACCACCACGCCGCCCTCGGGGTGGAGCTGGTGGACGGCCACGGCCTGTCCCCCGAGCACTGGCTGGTGCTCGGCGGCTACGCCGTGGTGCTCAGCGCGGCGGTGGTGCTCAAGCACCGGATGGAGGAATCCCGGGGCCTGGCATGACAGGCCCCGGCCGGCCCGATCAGGTGCAGACCAGCGACAGGGTGATGCCGAGCGGAGCGGTGGCGGCCGAAGCGGTCGACTGCCAGTAGGTGCCGATGACCGAGGTCACCTCGTACCAGTAAGTGGCGGTCCCGAGCGCGGGCGACGTCCAAGACGTGGCGGCGATCCCGCTGGCCGCCGGCGCGTATCCCGACGTGGCGGAGGTGGTCGACTGGTAGACGGTGTAGCTGGAGGCCCCCGCCACGGCGCTCCAGCTGACGGTGATGGTGTCGGCGAGCAGACCGGTGCCGCACACGGCGCCGACCCCGGCCGGCGGCGCCGGCGGCCCCCCGGCCCTCGCCTCGGCGCCGGTGCCGGCCGCCTGTACCGACCAGCTCGCCCACGCCGGCTGCGGCAGGGCTGCCACAGCCCCCCACACGGCGGCCAGCACACCCGCGGCCAGCCGCGCCGGGGCCCGCCGGCGGGAAGCCGCCGCCGGCCGGCGGTGCAAGGCGGCTGCGATCGGACTAGCCAGCGGGACTCCCCGGATCAGTAGCTGTCGGTCGCCGGACTGGTGGTGGGGGTGCCCGTCCCGCTGGTGGCGCTGACGCCCGTCAGAGCCGGCATGGAGAAGTACACGCCCTCGCAGCCCGAAGGTGAACTGGTGCCCATCGTCGCCGCCCCCGTCAGGGTCACCACCAGGGGATCGTCGGCGCTGCCGGACGGGCCGACCAGCAGCGGGGTGGTCAGGGTCCCGGTGGTGACGGGTGAACCGGTGGACGGCGTCCACGAGACCAGGCTGGTGCTGGAGGTGCAGCCGCTGGCCGCGGAGCTGAGGGCGCTGTCGGTGTAGCCGGCCGCGTACACGGTGCTGGCCGGGAAGTCCAGGGCGGTGATCGACACCGCGAACGGGTTGGGGTTGTCGATGCTCGCCACCACGTCACCGGTGGAGCCCGGATACAGCAGGTTGCCGGGGGAGGGGGATGCCACCGCGGTGATCGTCAGGTTCAAGGAGGAGGCCGCCTTGGCCTCGCCGCCGGTCGAGCCGGTAACCCCCACCGTCCAGCTCGATGCGGCGTAGGCGGCGTCGAAGGCCAGTATCACCCCCAAGAAGGCGGAGATCCCCTTCGCCTGGCGAGACCCGAGACGTAACCGCACGGCAGCTCCTTCCGGACGATCCCGGGCGTCTCTCTGCCGCCCGGGTGATTCAAAACTCTGTGCCCCTCTTTTCCGTCTTCGTCGGTGCAGGGGTGGTTTTGCTTGAGCCGGACGGCCCCGCGCCTGCCCAAATGATCAAGCCGGGCTAGTCACCGGTTAGGGGCCGGGGCACCCAGGGCGCGACGCAAGCCTGCTCTGAGTGGAAGTACTTCAGCCGGCGGCGATCGGGCCCGAGAACCTGGAACGGCAGGTACCCGCATCACACCTGCCGAGGGAGCCAGATGTAGCAAAAGCAGGGTCGTACCGTCTGCACCTCGTACGGACCGTATAAGTCCCGGCCCCCAGTTCCCCGGCGCCCCGTCGCGCCCCGGGTCGAGCTGAGGCAGCCGCGAGCCGAATGCGACACGGCGGTTGCCCGCACTCCACCAACCGGATGCAGCCCCGGCTGCCCTCTCCAGGAGGCGTGAGATGCGCAAGCACCACACCATTCGCACGTCCGGGCGGGTCACGATCCGCTCATCCCGGCGCCCCGTCGCCGATGTCCTATCCGGAGCCGCCCTGACCGGCGCTCTTCTCATCAGCCTGCACGCAGGCGGCGGAACCCACCCGGCCTCGGCCGCGTCGGCCGCCCGGCCGGGTACCGGCCGCATCACCCTGGTGGACGCCGTGAGCGCCACCGGCCGGATCTGGGTGGCCTCCGGCAACGGCCAGGTCACCTCGCCCAACGGCTCGCCCATCCTCGGCCAGCTCGCCACGCCGCCGGCCCGCCCGATCATCGCCGCCACCGCCACGCCCGATGGCGGCGGGTACTGGCTGGCCGGCGCCGACGGCGGGGTCTTCTCCTTCGGCGACGCCGGATTCCACGGCTCCACCGGCGGTCTGCGGTTGAACGCGCCGATCGTCGGCATGGCCCCTACCCCTGACGGGGGCGGGTACTGGTTGGTGGCCTCCGACGGCGGGGTGTTCGCGTTCGGTGACGCCGGATTCCACGGTTCCACCGGCGGTCTGCGGTTGAACGCGCCGATCGTCGGCATGGTCCCGACTCCTGACGGGGGCGGGTACTGGTTGGTGGCCTCCGACGGCGGGGTGTTCGCGTTCGGTGATGCCGGTTTCCACGGTTCCACCGGCGGCCTGCGGTTGAACGCACCGATCGTCAGCATGGCTTCCACGCCCGACGGCCAGGGCTACTGGCTGCTCGGTTCCGACGGCGGGGTGTTCTCCTTCGGTGACGCCGTGTTCCACGGATCTCTGGGGGGCGCCCCCCCTGCCTCGCCCATCCGGCGCATGGTCGCCGACCCGGCCGGGGGCTACTGGCTGGTCGGAGCAGGCGGAGAGGCCTACCCGTTCGGCCCGACCGGTTCCCGGCCGTCGGTCGCGGTGGCCTCCCCGGCGCCGCCGGTGGCGGTGGCCGCGGCCGCGGCCAGCGTTGCTCCCTCGGCCGGCGCCAGGGCGGTCGCCTTTGCCGAAGCCCAGATCGGCAAGCCCTACGTCTGGGGCGCGACCGGCCCGGGCAGCTATGACTGCTCCGGCCTCACCCAGGCCTCGTGGGGGGCTGCCGGGGTGCCCCTGGCCCGGGTCGCGGCCGCCCAGTTCAACGACGGGGTACACGTTCCCGTGGCCGCCGCCGCTCCGGGGGACCTGGTCTTCTGGTCCACCAACGGCACGGCCGCGGGGATCTACCACGTCGGCATCGCCCTGGGGAACGGCCAGATGGTCGACGCACCGAAGCCCGGCACCACCATCCGGGTGGAGGGCATCTGGCCCGGGGCGTACCCGCTCGCCACCCAGCCCTGACAGCCGGAGGGTCCCCGGGCCGGTCCCGGGGACCGCTCAGGCCGAACGGGAGGAGGTCGCCTCTTCAGAGGCATCCGGCCGCGACACCACGGCTCGTCGCACCTTCCGGCGCTCCGTCCAGGTGGGACGGTCACCCACCGCGGCCGATTTTTTTTTCCAGAGGACTGAAAACCCGGTCGGCTCAGTCCCCGGGGTGCCAGTCCCCAATGGCGTGGAACTGCTCGATCAGATC
>JAKAXG010000008.1 GCA_021827225.1 Actinomycetes bacterium
GGGGGCAACGCCGTGTCGGTCCCGAGCCGGCGGCGCTACGGTACGGCGGACCGATGTGCGCGTGGAAAGGACGGCTGGCATGGCTTGGGACTTCTCGACCGAACCTGAGTTCCAGAAGAAGCTCGACTGGGTCGAGGAGTTCTGCCGGGAGGAGATCGAACCGCTCGACCACGTGTTCCCCTACGCGGTGCGCTCCAAGGAACCGAAGATCAGGGCCCTGGTCAAGTCGTTGCAGGACCAGATCAAAGATCAGGGCCTGTGGGCCATATTCCTCGACCAGGAGTTGGGCGGACCCGGCTACGGCCAGCTCAAGCTGGGCCTGCTGAACGAGATCATCGGCAGGTACCCCTCGGCGCCGCAGATGTTCGGGGCGGCGGCGCCCGACACCGGCAACATGGAGCTGCTCGCCGCCTACGGCACAGAGGAGCAGAAGGAACGCTGGTTGAAGCCGATGCTGAACCAGGAGATGTGGTCGGCCTACTCCATGACCGAACCGCAGGGCGGCTCCGACCCCAACCTGTTCCGCACCCATGCCGTACGCGACGGCGAGGAGTGGGTGATCAACGGCGAGAAGTGGTTCACCAGCGCCGGCCGGGTGGCGGACATCCTCTTCGTGATGTGCACCAACGGGATGTTCATCGTCCCCAGGGAGACGCCGGGCGTGGAGATCATGCCCGAGCCCCGCAACCACAACCACATCATCTACCGGGACGTGCGCGTCCCTCTCGACCACCTGCTGGGCCCGGAGGACGGCGCCAAGGTGCTGGCCCAGCGCCGGCTCGGCGGGGGCCGCATCCACCATGCCATGCGGACCATCGCCCAGTGCAAGCTGGCTTTCGACATGATGTGCGAGCGGGCCCTGAGCCGGGAGTCGCACGGCAAGATCATCGCCGAACACCAGATGGTGCAGGAGAAGATCGCCGATTCCTACGCCGCCATACGCATGCTCCGGCTGCTCGTGCTGGAGACCGCCTGGAAGATCGACAACTCCAGCACCCAGGCCACCAGGACCGACATCGCCGCCGTCAAGTACTCCATGGCCAAGGTGCTGCGGGAGGTGTCGTTCAATGCCCTCCACATCCTGGGCTCTCTCGGGACCACCGACCTGACTCCCCTGCAGGCCATGTACGCGGCGGCCCCGACGATGGGCATCGCCGACGGCGTGGACGAGGTGCACAAGGCGACCGTCGCCCGCAACGTCTTGAAGGACTACCGGCCCCACGAGGGGTACTGGCCGACCGAGTACCTGCCCGCCAAGCGGGAGAAGGCCCGGGCCAAGTTCGAGCCCCTCTTCGAGAAGGACCCCGAGCTGCGCACGCTGGCCGACGGTTACGCCCGCTACATGGCGTCCCGCCGGCGGTGACCGGGAACGGGCCGGCGGCCGGCCGCGCTCCGGCTCTGGCCGACGGGCTCGTGGCGGTGGTGAAACGGGAGTGCCCCACCTGCCTGCTGGTGGCCCCGGTACTGGCCGAACTGGCGGCGAGCGTGCCGCTCACCGTCATCACCCAGGACGACCCCACCTTCCCCGAGGGGGTCGGAGCGGTGGTCGACGACTCTGACCTCGAGTGGTCGTGGCGGCTGGGCATCGAGACGGTGCCCACGCTGCTCGCCGTCGAAGGAGGCCGGGAGACGTCCCGGACGGTCGGCTGGGACCGGGCCCGCTGGGAAGCCGTGGCCGGTGTCAGCGGGCTGGCCCCGGGACTGCCTCCCTACCGGCCCGGCTGTGGGTCGCGCACCCTCGATCCCGGGGTGGCCGAGGCCCTCGACGTGCGCCACCGCGGCGGGATCATGAGATCCCGACGGGTGGCCATCGCCGCCCTGGAGGACGAGTTCGAAGCGATGTGGGACCGGGGGTGGACCGACGGACTGCCGGTCGTGCCGCCGACCGAGTCGCGGGTGCTGGCCATGCTCGACGGCACCACCCGCGACCCGTCCGAGGTGGTGGCGGTCGTCCCCCCGAACCTGGTCCCCGTCACCGTCGAGAAGGTGGCGGTGAACGCGGTCATGGCCGGCTGCCGCCCCGAGTACCTGCCGGTGGTGCTCGCCGCGCTCGAGGCCGCCTGCACCGACGAGTTCAACCTGCACGGGGTGCTCGCCACCACCTGGTCGGTCGGGCCGGTGATCGTGGTCAACGGGCCGGTCGCCCGGGCCATCGGCATGAACAGCGGGATCAACGTCCTCGGCCAGGGCAACCGGGCCAACTCGACCATCGGCCGGGCGGTGCAGCTGGTGGTGCGCAACGTCGGCGGCGGTCGCCCGGGCGGGGTCGACCGGGCCACGCTGGGCAACCCCGGCAAGCTGGGGTGGTGCTTCGCCGAGGACGAGTCGGGCTCCCCGTGGGAGTCCCTGGCGGCCGAGCGGGGCGCGACGGCCGGCGCCTCGGCGGTGACCGTGTTCGCCGGCGGGGGCCTGCACTCGGTCGCGGATCAGTCGTCGCGCACGCCGGAGTCGCTGGCCCGCAGCTTCGCGGTGGCCCTGCGCGGGGTCGGCCATCCGAAGCTGCCGCTGGGTTTCGACGCCCTGCTGGTCGTCTCCCCGGACCACGGCCGGGTGTTCCGGGACGCGGGCTGGTCCAAGACCCGACTGCGCTCGCAGCTCGACGAGCTCCTGCGCCTGCCCGGATCGGAGCTGGTGGCCGGGGCGGGCGGGATCGAGGCCGGTATCCCGGCGCGCCTCGCCGACCGGGCGTTCCCGAAGTTCAGGGACGGGGGGCTGCTGATCAGCTACGCCGGCGGAGGCGCGGGCCTGTTCTCCGGGGTGATCGAGGGCTGGGCGGGAGGCGCGGTTGGTAGCGTTCCGGTGACACGGGAGGTCACAGCATGATCACAGGAGCACCTGAGGCCGTCGCAGCCCCGCCGGGGCGGATGACGGTGCTGGACCCGACCGCCGAGCTGACCCCCGCCGGCCGGCCCCGCCAGGCCCGGCCCGAACGGCTCGACGGCCTGACCATCGGCCTGCTCGACATCTCCAAACCCCGCGGCGACGTCTTCCTGGACCGGCTGGAGCAGCGGCTGCGCGAGCGCGGTTGGAGGGTCAACCGCTACGCCAAGCCCACCTTCACCAAGCCGGCTCCCATCGACCTGCGCCAGGAGATCGCCATGCACTGCGACGTGGTGATCGAAGCGCTGGCCGATTGAGGCAGCTGCACGTCGTGCAGTGTGCACGACATCGCTGATCTGGAGGCCAGGGGCGTCGCCGGGGTGTTCGTCGCCTCGAGGGAGTTCGCTTCGGGCGCCGCCGCCCAGTCCGACGCGCTCGGTTTCCCGGCCGCCGTGGTCTTCGTCGACCATCCGATCCAGGACCGCACCGACGACGAGATGAGAGCCCTGGCCGACGCCGCCCTCCCCCAGCTGATCGCCGAGCTCACCGCTCCCGGGGGCTGACCCACAAACGATCGATTGTTTGGGAAAAATCCTTGACGGCCCCCTGGGCCGGCTCGATACTGATGGCCATGGTCATGATGACTGGCAGTCAGTACAGGCACAGCCTGGTCGACGGCCGCCGCTCCTACATAGACGGCGAGCTGGTGCCGGACCCGTCCAAGCATCCGATGCTGAAGGGTTCGGTCGACATGGTGGCCCAGACATACGACCGCTTCTACTCCGACGACCCGGATGCCTACCATCCCATGTACCTGATCCCCAGGTCGAGGGAGGACCTGGAGTTCCGCATGGAGGCCATGGCCCGGAGCGACATGACGGCCGGCACGACGTCGTCGTGCATGGCCCTGGTCGAGGTGGCGCCCGAACTCGCCAAGCTCAAGCCCGAGTACCGGGAACGGGTCTACGAGTTCATCGACCACTGCCGGGTCAACGACATCCGCTGCTCCGAGGCCATCACCGACGCCAAGGGCGATCGCATGAAGCGCCCGTCGCGCCAGTTCGACCCCGATGTCTACGTGCACGTGGTCGACCGGCAGCGGGACGGCATCGTGATCTCCGGAGCCAAGCTGCACATCTCAGCAGCCCCGCTGTGCCACGAGCAGGTGGTCCTGCCCACCAAGGCCATGAAGCCGGGAGAGGAGGACTACGCGGTCGCCTGCGCGGTCCCGTCGAACGCCGAGGGACTCCACATCGTCAACACGACCAACGCTCCCCGAACCGAGGACCAGCGCCACTACCCGTTGAGCAGCCGCCGCAGCTGCCCGGACGGGCTGCTCATCTTCGACAACGTGTTCGTGCCCAACGAGCGGGTCTTCCTGGACGGGGAAACTTCCCACGCCCAGCTTCTGGCCCATGCCCTGGGCCTCTGGGAGCGCTCGAGCGGTATCGCCCACGTCGGTGACAGCGCCGACCGTCTGGTGGGCCTGGCCAACCTGCTGGTCGACGCCAACGGTGCCAGTGACCGCAAGGACACCCGGGACCTACTGGCCGAGATGGCCATCTACGCCACCATGTGCCGGGCGGGATGGGAAGCGGCAGTCAAGAACGCCACCACCAACGCCGACGGCACCATCTCCCCGGCGTCGCTGTACGTGAGCGCCACCAAGTACTACAACCACGAGTTGCGCCAGCGGATGGTGGACATACTCCACGACCTGGCAGGCCCGCTGCTGGTCAACTGCCCGACCGTCGGCGACTACGAGAACGACGAGATCGGAGCCGAAGTGGCCGAGCACCTGGCCGGTTCCAGCGGCTGGTCGGCGGAGGACCGCATGAAGCTCCTCCACTATCTCCGTGACATCACAGCCGACACGTACGGGGGCTGGTCCCAGGTCGCCGGGCCTCTGTCGGGCGGGGGCCAGTTCGCCCAGCGACTGGTGGCCCTGCGCAACTACGACCTGATGGGCGCCACCCGCAAGGCCCGCCAGACCGTCGGCCTCGACCCGGAGCCCGAGGGCGGCGTGCTCCACGGGGCGTTCTGATGATCACCGGCCGCGACTACATCCAATCCCTGCGCGACGGCCGCCGGGTGTGGCTCGACGGCGGCCGGGTAGGCGACGTCACCGACCATGTACTCCTGCGCAAGTCGGTGGACTGGCTGGCGTCCACCTACGACCGCTACGAGGGTCGGCCCAACCCCGCGTTCGCGGCGCCGACGACAGCGGCCGAGCTGCGCGACCAGATCGAGCACCTGGTCACCGGTGACCGCTCGATGATCTCGACGGCGAGTTGCACGACGGCGCTCAGGGCCCACCCCCACCCCGCCTACCGCGAGCGGGCGGGGGCGCAGATCGACGATGCGGTCCGCAGGGACATCCGTTGGACCTCGGCCTGCGAGGACACCGCCAAGCGGGTCCGGGTGGTGGGTCGCGGGCCGGACGGCATCGTCGTGTCGGGCGGCAAGCACCACGTGCTGGGGGCGGCCGTGGTCCACGAGCTGCTGGTGCTGCCGGCCGGGCCGGTGGACGACCCCAAGGAGGCGGTGGCCTTCACGGTGCCCGTGCACAGCCCCGGTGTGCGGATGGTGGCCAGCACTCCCGCGCCCAGGGCGGCCGACGACCGGCACTACCCGCTGAGCCGGCGCCAGACCATCTCAGAGGCGATGGTCATCTTCGATGACGTGCTCATACCGCACGACCGCGTCCTGCTGGACGGGGAGGTGGAGGCTGCAAGCTCGCTCCGGGCCACCCTCGACGAGACCGAGCTGACCGCCGCCGTCGCCGCCCAGGCCGACCGGGCCGAGCTGCTCCTCGGTCTGGCCCAGAGCATCGCCGAGATGAACGGGACCCGTGCGGTAGCCCATATCCGGGACAAATTGGCCGCCATCGCGGTGTACGCCAAGATGTGCCGGGCGGGCTGGGAGGCGGCTATCACCGGGACCACTCCTGACGAGAGCGGTCAACTACGGGCGGATCTCTCTTACCTGTACGCCACCAAGTCCTACGGCACCCGGTCCTACAGCGACATGACCTACTTCCTGCACGACATAGCCGGCGGGGCGGTCATCACCGCCCCGACCATCGCCGACCTGGACAACCCCCTGATCGGCGACTTCTGTCGGAAGTACATGCGCACCGGGGAGAACGTGAGCGGCGAGGAGCGGATCCGCATCTTCCACGCCATCCGGGACCTCACGGCGGACACGTTCGGAGGATGGGACAAGGTGACCGGTCAGGCCGTCGGGGGCAACATGCACGCCCAGCGCCTGGCCGCCCTGGAGCTGAGCGACCTGGCGGCGGCCCGGAACCGGGCCCGGGCGGAGGCCGGGATCACCAACTGATGGGCCGCCGCCCGTCGGCGGTCGTCGAACCGGCTCAGCTGGTGCCTGGCGGGCTGGTGGCGATGACCCCCGCCCCGGTCAGCTCCGCCACCCGCTCCGGCCCGTAACCGAGGATCTCGGTCAGGACGTAGTGGTTGTCGGCCCCGAGCCCGGACGTGCCCCGCATCGGAACCTGCGCCGGGCGCTCGAAATGGACGGGGAAGCCCGGGAACCGACGCCGGCCCACGTCGACCTGCTCCCAGTCCACCATGAAACCCCGGGCGGCGATGTGGGGGTCCTCGACGATGTCTCTGGTCGTCATCAGCGCGCAGGCCCTGACACCTGCCGATTGCAGCTGCCGCATGGCGTCGAATTTGTCCAGGGTCTCGGTCCACGCGGCGATGGCCCGGTCGATGGCGTCCGCGTGCGCAGCCCGCGCTTCCGGGGTCGGGTAGTCCCAGGAAGCGCCGAGCAGCCCGGCCAGGGCCTTCCATTCGGCGTCGGACTCCACGCTCAGAGCCACCCACTCGTCGTCGCCGTGGCAGCGGTAAACACCCTGCGGAACGTTCTGCGAGGAACGGTTGCCCAGGCGCTCGGGTAGCCGGCCCGTGGCCGACGCCGTCAGGTACAGCTCCCCGCCGATGTTCGCGTAGCTCTCCAGTTGCGACATGTCCACGGCGATCCCGTGGCCGAGCCGGTCCCGCTGACGGAGCGCCGCCAGCATCGCCAGGGCGCAGTGGACACCGGCGATGGCATCGGGAAACGGTTGCCCCATCCGCTGGGGGCCGCCGTCCTCGTAGCCGGACGCCGCCGCCAGGCCCGAGTGGGCCTCGAGGATCTGACCCCAGGCGACGCGCATGGCGTCCGGACCCGTGTGGCCGTACCCGGAGAGGGACACGCTGACGACGTCGGGGTTGTACCGGGCGAGCGTCTCATGATCGATCCCCAGGCTCTGCGCCCCCTTCGGGCTGAAGTTGTTGACCACGATGTCGCTGGCTCTCACCAGTTCAACGAATATCTCCTGCGCCTCCGGCCGCTTCAGGTCCATGCACAGGCTCCGCTTGTTGCGGTTCATCTTGTTGAACACGCCCTGGCGGTTCCATGGTCGCTGACCGGGATCAGCGTCGGGATATATGCCGGAGCGGAACACCGGTCCCGGCAGCTTCCCCCAGCTCCAGCCGGCCAGGTCCGCGTCCAGGCGGGAACCGCCCACTCCGCTGGTCCCCGCCCCCCGCGCGGTGGGGGCTTCTATGTGTATCACCTCGGCCCCGAAGTCGCCCATGTAGCGGCCGGCGAGAGGCCCGGCCCAGCCGATGGTCAGCTCCAGCACCCGGATCCCGTCCAGGAACATCGCGTCGTCGCCCGGTCGGTCGGCGGTCGCCGGGGCGGGGTGCGGCCGGGGCGCGGCGGCCGGGGCCGGGCGCCCCCGAGGCGCGGCGGCGATCTCACCGTCGTGCTCGCCGAGCCGGGGCGCCGGGCTGAAGGGCGCCTCCCCGGCCAGGCGGAACGGGCGCTCGGGCAGCGCGGCGTCCGGCCCCAGCTGCGGCGCCGGGGCCCAGAACCGGCGGGCGAGCAGTTGGCGATCCGCCAGGGTGTCCGCCACGGTGAGGACCGGACCGGCCGGCACCCGGTGAGCCTGCATCCGCTCGACGAGGTCCCCCACCGTCGTGGCGGCCAGCTTGGGGGCGATGAGCGCGTCCAGCTCGTCGGCGTGGTCGAAGCGGTCGCCGCCGGTTTCGAAGCGATCGTCGATCAGCAGCTCCGGCATGTCGAGGGCCAGGCAGAATCCTTCCCACTGCGCCACGGTCGCTACCCCGAAGCACGCCCAGCCGTCCTTGCACGGGTAGAAGGTCATGGGGTGGAACGACTCGGCGGTCCGGTTGCCGGCCCGGCGTCTCACGTAGCCCTGGTGGGTGTACAGGGTCAGCGCCCACTGGTGGAGGCTGGCCATCGCCTCCATCGCCGCTACGTCGACCAGTTGTCCCTCGCCCCCGCGCTCGACCATCCGCAGGGCGGCCAGCGCCGCCGTGGCGGCGACCGCTCCGGTGGCGTAGCCGGCCCACGGCCCCGCGGGCTGGACCGGCTCGCGGCCGGGGTCCCCGGTCATGTAGAGGTGCCCGCTCGAGGCCAGATCCAGGAAGTCGTTGCCGCGGAAGGAGCTGTACGGTCCGTCCATCCCGAACGACGAGGTCACCAAGTACACGACCTTCGGGTTGGCCTCCCGGACCTGCTCGTAGCGCCGGCGGGCCCCCGACGGGTCGCCGTCGTGGCTGTCGATGACGACGTCGGCCAGCAGAGCCAACTGCCCGGCCCTACCGTCGGCGCCGGTCGCGGTCGCGCTGTCGGCGCCGGTCGCGGTCGCGCTGTCGGCGCCGGTCGCACCGTCGGCGCCGGTCGCGGTCGCGCTGTCGGCGCCGGTCGCACCGTCGGCCAGGATCACGCTGCGCTTGTAGCAGCCGAGGTACTCGAACAGGGCACTGGTGGCGCGCCCATCGGGGGTCTGCAGTACCGGCTCGCGACGTCGCAGCCGGTCGCCATCCGGTGGCTCGGTCTTGATCACCCGATTCCCGAGGAGGCCGAGCAGGCGCCCGCAGTAGGCCGCGGCGACGCCCGATCCCCGCTCCCACACCGTCAGCGCCTCGGCCGACGCCCCCGACAAGAGATCACTCACCTCGGGACAACCCCCATATTCTCCGATCGATTCACCCGAACGCGGCCCGGGCGACCCGGCCGTGGTGGACCAGCAGGTTCAGCCGCTGGGGGCGGTAGTCGGCGGTGAACGCCGTCATGCCGGGCTCGTCCCAGTCGGCCACCCGGATCCCGGCGACGGAGTTGGCCTGCGCCAGGCGCTCGGCCTCCTGGCGGGTCAGGCCCTCGTACTCACGGGCCCGCCTATCGGCGGGGAAGAACCGGTCCCAGGCGCCGTAGTCGTCGGCCACGGGCTCCAGGATAGGCAGGCGCCGACCGGCCGGCGCTGGGGAGCGCCGGCCGGGGTGGGAGCCGGAGGGGGCCGGCGGACTGTGGGCGCCGGAGGGGGCCCGCGGGGGTGGCGGCCCGGCGAAGGGCCCGGCGGCCTGTGTGGCCGCCGGCGCCCGCCTCCGGTCGGTCAGGCTTTGGAGCGGCGGGACCGGAACCGGTCCAGCAGGCCCTTGCTCGGCTGGCGGGGATGTCCCGGGCAGCGCCGGGCAGCGGGGACACCGGCGAGGACCTGCTCGACGTGCATCCCGCAGCCGGCCCACGTGGTCTTCCCACAGATCTTGCAGTTCACGGCACGGCACATGGTGGATCTACTCCTGTATGAAGGTCGTCGGCCGCCACCCGCTCGTTGCGTTACGGCGGGACTGGACCGAGGTGCGGTCGGCTAGGCCAGGCTGAGGAAGAGCTTCTCCAAGGCGGCGACGGGTTGGGACTCCGACTCCGATTCCTCGGGGTGCTGGATGCAGTGGGTTAGGCCGCCCGCCACCAGCTTGAAGCCGGCCCGGTCGAGCGCTTTGGACACGGCCGCGAGTTGGGTGATCACGTCGCGGCAGTCCCGCCCCTCGGCCAGCATCTTCTCGACGCCATCCACCTGGCCGGCTATCCGGCGCAGGCGCTTGCGCACATCGTCGATCAGTTCGGCCGGCAGGTCCACTCTGTCCTCCTAGACAAGCCCTGAGCGTCGGTGTCATTGTACCCCCCGGGGTAAGTTTCGGGCAGGCGGCCGGGTGCCCGGTCCGGCCTCCTGCCCGGGGTTCGGGCGGCGTGGCGGCTCGCGCAGCGTGGCGGCTGACGCCGGGGGCTTCGGTGACGGAAATCCACCTGGCAGGTGGATTTCGGTCACCGGACGGGGCGGCGTGGCGGCTCGGGCAGCGGGGCGGCTGGCGGCAGGAGCGGCCGGAGCGGCCGGAGCGGCGTGCCGGCGGAGCGGCGTGCCGGCGGACATACCCCACCCCGCCGCAGCGCGTACACGAACGCGCCACGATCTTCGCGGGCTCCAAGATCGTGTCCCGAATTCGCGCGAATCGGTGCTCCTTCGCGCCACGATCCTGGCCCGGTGCAAGATCCTGTCCCATCGTGACACGCGCCCGACACGCGCCCAGCCGCCGGCGCCGCCCACCCGCCGGGGTCAGGCCGCGCCGAGCGGGCGCCGGCCCCCGTAGATGACGTGGTCGAGTTCCTTCCAGTAGACGTCGACCCCGTCGAAGCCGGCGTCGAGGAGGAACTGCAGCTGGGGGGCCAGCGGGCTCATGTAGCGCACGTGGTTCTCGTAGCGCCGCTGCTCCTCCGGGGTACGGTTCGACCGCTTCGCCGCCGCTTCGGGGTCGCGGCGGTCGGTCGTCCGCTGCCACGCCTGCTCCACCACCGGGTCCGGCGGAGCGACCGGGTCGTAGTTGAGGTACCAGCCCCCGGGGGCCAGTCGTTCCCGGATCTCGCCGAACAGCTCCTGCTTGCGCCGGTCGGGCAGGTGGTGCACGCAGAGCGAGCTGATCATCGCCGGTACCGCCTCCGGGATGCCCGCCGGCCAGGCGCCGCCGTCCATGTCGAACTCCACATAGGTGTAACGGCCTGCGTACCCCGACAGCGCCCGCTGGCCCTCATCCATCATCTGCGGCGAGTAGTCGGCGAGGATGGCGGTCGCAGCCGGGTAGCGGTCGAGTACCGCCCGCGAAGCCGCACCGGTGCCGGCGCCGAGATCCACGAAGGTGAACGGCTCCTCCTCGGCGAAGGGCAGCAGCTCGGCCATCAGCCGGCGGGCCTCGCCCCGCCGGCGCTCCCGCTCCTCCGCGGTGGAGATCCAGTGGGAGATACCGCTGTCGGACTTCCAGATGGCCGCGTTGGTGTCGGTGGTGTCAGTGGTGTCGGTTCCGTCGTCCATACCGGGGACGGTACCGCTCGAGCGGCGCCAGGACGGCTACCCGAAGGACGGCTTCCTGTTCCGGGTCCGCTTGATCTCGAAGACGCCGTCGACTCCGGTGACGAGCACGAAGCCGTCCCACAGCCGCCCGGCCGCCTCGCCCTTGGGGGCGGGCGTCACCACCGGGCCGAAGAAAGCATTCCCCCGCACCCGGATCACAGGCGTCCCGACGTCGATGCCCACCTCGTCGAACGCCTCGTGATGGGACCGCTTGATCGCCTCGTCGAACTCCTCGGTGTCGGCTGCCGCCGCCAGTGAGGCTGGGAGCCCCACCTCCCCGAGCGCCTCGTCGATCACGCCCGGCTCGCCCCTGCGCCCCTCGTCGTGGAACCTGGTGCCCAACGCCGTGTAGAGCCGTCCGAGCACCTCGTCGCCGTGGTCGTGGGCGGCCGCCGCGCACACCCGGATCGGGCCCCAGGCCCGGGCCATGCGCTCCAGGTACTCCTCGGAGAGCCCTTCGCCTCCGTGCTGGGTGAGGTTCAGATAGGCGAGGGACATCATCCGCCACTCGGTGCTGACCGGGCGGATCTTCTCGACCTCGAGCATCCATCGGGAGGTGATCCACGCCCACGGGCAGATGGGATCGAACCAGAACTGCACCTTCTCCGCGCCGGAGGACACATCAGCCATGCCCGTCACAACAGCCAGGAGGTCGTGGGTGTTCCGGCCAGCGGGGTACTCCCGGCTCATCCTATGATGCGCGACGACGGGTCCACCGAGACGGGAGGGAGGGTGACGTGACGGCTGTGACCGAAGACGTCGGTGGCTACGACGTTCCCGCGGTGACCGCGTGGATGGAGAACAACGTCCAGGCGCTCCGGCCACCGTTCACCTGGTCGCGCTTCACCACGGGGCACTCCAACCTGACCTTCGAGCTGGTGGACGCCGACGGCCGGCGGGCGGTCATCAGGCGGCCGCCGCTCGGTGAGCTGCAGCCCAAGGCGCACGACATGTCCCGGGAGTTCCGCATCATCAGCGCCCTGTGGCCGACCCCCGTGCCCGTCGCTGAGCCGTACGCCTTCTGCGCCGACACCGGGGTCACCGGCGCCCCGTTCTATGTCATGGGGTTCGTGGCCGGCCGGGCCCTGCCGACGCCGCAGGACATGGAGACCATCCCCGTCGAGCTGCGGCCGGTGGTCAGCCGGTCCCACGTCGACGTGCTCGGCGAGCTGCACCTGCTCGACCCCGACGAGATCGGCCTCGGCACCCTCGGCGCCAAGGAGGACTACCTGGGCCGGCAGCTGCGGGCCTGGTACCGGTCATGGACGACGTCGGCCGAGGACGCCGGGTACGACGACCCCCGGGTCCACGAGCTGCACACGTTCTTGGACGAGCGCAAGCCGGCGCAGGGGCCGGCCCGGGTGGCCCACGGCGACTACGGGCTGCACAACTGCATGGTCGGCGCCGACGGGAGCATCAGCGCCGTGCTCGACTGGGAGGTGGCCACCCTGGGCGATCCCCTCGCCGATCTGGCCTATCTCATCAACCGGTGGAAGGCGGCGACCGCCGCCCCGGCGCTGGCCGGTTACCTGCCCCCGGAGGAGATGATCGAGCTGTACCGGGCCAGGACCGGGGCCGACGTGAGCGGCCTGGACTACTACCTCGCTTTCAACCACTGGAAGACGGCGTGCATCATCCACGGCGTCTACACGCGCTACGTCCGCGGCCAGAAGTCGTCGCACGGCGTGGACCTCGAGGCCATGAGGGAGAGCATCGGCACGCTGCTCGACGAGGCGGCGGGAGCCGCCGAAGGCGTCTGAGCCACCGGCCGGCCAGCCCCGACGCGTCCGCCCCGGCGGCCCCCCGCCGGGCGGCGCTACCCTGACCCGGCGAGGCCGCCACGCCGGTCCGCCAGAGGGGAAAGGGAGTTCGAGGCCATGAAGATCGGTACCGGATTGGGAATCGGCGGCAGGACCGACCCGCAGGAGGACGTGCGGCGCATCGTCGACATGGAGAAGGCCGGGCTGGACCTGGTCAGCGTCGGTGAGGCGTGGGGCTTCGACGCGTTCACCCGGCTGGCCTACATCGCCGCCCGGACGGAGCGGATCCAGCTGGCCACCAGCATCGTCAATGTCTTCTCCCGGTCCCCCTCCACTATCGCGGCGACGGCGGCCAGCCTGGACAAGCTGTCGGGCGGCCGGTTCGTGCTGGGCCTGGGCAGCTCGGGCGGCCAGGTCATCGAGGGCTTCCACGGTGTGCCGTTCACCAAGCCGCTGTCTCGCATAGTGGACGTGATCGGGGTGTGCCGGATCGCCTGGAGGCGGGAGAAGGTCGTCTACTCGGGCAAGACGGTGTCGGTCCCGCTGGCGGCCGGCCAGGGGGCCGGTCTCGGCAAGCCGCTCAACCTGATGGACTACCCGCTGCGGCCCGACATCCCGATCTGGTGGGCGGCGCTGACCCCCAAGGCGGTGGAGACCGCCGCCGAGCTCGCCGACGGTTGGATCCCGATCCATCTGATCCCGGAAAAAATCAAGGACGTGTGGGGCGACGCCCTGACCGCCGGGCGGTCCCGCCGCGGCGAGGGCCGCCTTCCCTTCGACATCATGGCCAGCGTCAATGTGGCCATCGGCGACGACCTGGCGGTGGAGGAGCTGAGGGACCGCTACCGCCCCGGACTGGCCCTCTACGTCGGCGGCATGGGGGCGCGCGGGGCCAACTTCTACAACGACATGGCGGTCGCCTTCGGCTTCCCCGACGAGGCCAGGATCATCCAGGACCTGTACCTGGAGGGCAGGAAGGACGAGGCGGCCGCCCACGTGCCGGCGGAATGGCTGGAGAAGTCCCAGCTGATCGGCCCCCGCTCCTACGTGAAGGAGCGGCTCAGCGCCTACAAGGAGGCCGGCGTCACCGTGCTGTCGGTCAACCCCCTCGGCGGCCAGGACCCCGTCAAGACCATCGAGATCATGAGGGAACTGGTCGACGAGGCCTGACCCGCCTGTCGCCGTGAGGGCGCCGGGCCAGACCTCGGCGGGTCACACCAGGTCGAAGCGGTCCAGGTTCATCACCTTGGTCCAGGCGGCCACGAAGTCCCGCGCGAACTTCTCCTTGGAGTCGTCGGATGCGTAAACCTCGGAGACGGCCCGGAGCTGGGAGTTGGAGCCGAACACCAGGTCGACCGCCGTCGCGGTCCACCTGACCTCACCCGACACCCGGTCGCGGGCCTCGTAGACCCCCTCGTCCGATGCCGACGCCCGCCACTCCGTGCCCATGTCCAGCAGGTTCACGAAGAAGTCGTTGGTCAGGGCCTCAGCCCGATCAGTGAAGACGCCGTGCCGGGACCGCCCGAAGTTGGCACCCAGGACCCGCATGCCGCCGACCAGAACGGTCATTTCGGGAGCGGTGAGCGTCAGCAGGTGGGCCCGGTCCAGCAGCAGCGTCTCCGCCGGAAGCTTCACTCCGCGACGGACGTAGTTGCGGAACCCGTCGGCTCTCGGCTCGAGCACGGCGAACGACTCGACGTCGGTCTGCTCCTGGGAGGCGTCGGTCCGTCCGGGCACGAAGGGCACGTCGAGCTCGACCCCGGCGTTACGGGCGGCCTGTTCGACCGCCGCGCACCCGCCCAGGACGATCAGGTCGGCGAGCGACACCTGCTTGGCGCCGGACTGCGAGCTGTTGTAGTCCTGCTGGATCTGCTCCAGGGTGGTCAGCACCTCGGCCAGCTCGGCCGGGTCGTTGACCTCCCAGTCCCTCTGCGGAGCCAGACGGATCCGGGCGCCGTTCGCCCCTCCCCGCTTGTCGGTGCCGCGGAAGCTGGCCGCCGCCGCCCAGGCCGCGGAGACCAGTTGCCACACGGACAGCCCGGAGGCGAGGACCCTGGCCTTGAGGGCGGCGATGTCCTCCTCTCCGACCAGGTCGTGGTCCACGGCCGGGACCGGGTCCTGCCACAGTTGAGGCTCGGGAACCCACGGGCCCAGGTAGCGCGAGATGGGTCCCATGTCGCGGTGGAGGAGCTTGTACCAAGCTTTGGCGAAGGCGTCGGCCAGCTGATCGGGATGCTCGTGGAAGCGCTTGGCGATGGGCCCGTACACCGGATCGACCTTCAGGGCCAGGTCGGTCGTCAGCATCATCGGTGCGTGCCTGCGGGACGGGTCGTGGGCGTCGGGTACCGTCCCCTGGGCGGCGGCATCCCTTGGGGTCCACTGCTTGGCCCCCGCCGGACTGGTGGTGAGCTCCCAGTCGTAGTTGAACAGGTTGTCGAGGAACCCGTTGTCCCACTTGGTCGGCTCGCTGGTCCATGCGCCCTCGGGGCCGCCGGTGAGCGTGTCGTCGCCGCTTCCGGTGCCGAAGGTGTTCTTCCAGCCCAGTCCCTGCTGCTCCAGCGGGGCGCCCTCGGGTTCGGGGCCGAGGTACTCGGCGCTGACCGCCCCGTGGGTCTTTCCGACGGTGTGACCGCCGACGATGAGGGCCACCGTTTCCTCGTCGTTCATGGCCATGCGCCGGAAGGTCTCCCGGATGTCCCGGGCGGCGGCCACCGGGTCCGGGTTGCCGTTCGGGCCCTCCGGGTTCACGTAGACGAGTCCCATCTGCACCGCGCCCAGGGGCTCGGCCAGGTCCCGGTCGCCGCTGTAGCGCTCGTCGCCCAGCCAGGTGTCCTCCGGCCCCCAGAAGATCTCCTCCGGCTCCCAGATGTCCTCGCGCCCGAATGCGAAACCGAAGGTCTTGAAGCCCATCGATTCGTACGCGCAGTTGCCGGCAAAGATGATGAGGTCAGCCCATGAGATCTTGCGGCCGTACTTCTGCTTGACCGGCCACAGCAGCCGGCGGGCCTTGTCCAGATTGGCGTTGTCGGGCCAGCTGTTGAGCGGCGCGAACCGCTGGGCGCCCGTGCCGCCGCCGCCCCGGCCGTCGTGGATGCGGTAGGTGCCGGCCGCGTGCCAGCTCATCCGGATGAACAGCGGGCCGTAGTGACCGTAGTCGGCCGGCCACCACTCCTGGGAGGTGGTCATGACCTTGACGATGTCCGCCTTCAGGGCGTCGAGATCGAGGGTCTTGAACTCCGCCGCGTAGTTGAAGTCCTCGCCCAGGGGGTTGGACCGGGGTGGGTTCTGGTGGAGGACCCGCAGGTTCAGCTGGTTCGGCCACCAGTCCCGGTTCGACATGGGCCGGCGGGTGGCCGGTTCCGGTGGGGGCAGTACTGGGTTCTCGCTCTCGCTGCCGCGGTCAGACACGTCGGTCTTCTCCTCTCTTCGTTCGGTGATCACCATCGGTCATCGAGAAGGGGCGGCCGTATCACCTGCGGCCGTCGCCCGGAGTTGTCCGCACTCCCCGACAAAGCTAGACTAGAACTAACTTTAGAATGAGTCAAGACTAGGAGCTCATCGAAAGTCGGTCGAGGTCGAGGAGGACACCATCAGCGAATTGGTCCAGCGGTTGAGGGACCGGGGATGGAGGCTGACGGCCCAGCGGCGAGCGGTGGCCGAGGTGCTGGCCGGTGAGCACGTCCACCTGACCGCAGACGACGTGTACAGCCGGGCTCAGGGGCTGCTCCCCGAGATCAGCCTGGCCACGGTGTACAACACCTTGAACGAGCTGGTCGACATGGGTGAGGTGCTCGAGATAGCGACCGGTGACGGTCCCAAGCGGTACGACCCCAACACCGCAATCGCCCATCACCACCTCTACTGCGTGGGGTGCGGGACGCTGCGTGACGTCATACCGGACGGGGTGGACCGCCTGACCCTCCCGTCCGCCCAGCGGCACGGCTTCGAGTTGCTCGACACCGACATCGTGTTCCGGGGTCGCTGCCCGGACTGCCGGTCCGCCGGCGGATGACCGGCCTGGTGGTGGTCCCCAGCCAGGACGAGGAGTCCGGCGGCGTGGTGGCCTACCGGGAGTGATGCAGCTGACGGCAGGACCTCCGGACCGGTCGGGAACCGGACGCCCGGGTGAAGTCCGCAACGGTCGGTGGCCGCCCATACTGGAGCCGGTGCGCAGGCGGACGATCAGGATCATGGCCGCGACCGCCGCGCTGGCGGCGGCCGCGGTGTGCTTCCTGCTCGGGACCAGCCGCTACCGCGGCTACCACGCCGCTGCCGCGTCCATCGACACCGGGCCGCCGGCGTGGCAGCCCTATCGGCGCAGCCCGGTCGGAGCCGACTCCTGGGTCCTGGCCGGCGAAGCGGCGTCACAGGCCCTTCCCGACCACCGTCCCACCGTGCTGTTCGTGGGCGACTCGCTGACGGAGTGGTGGCTGCGCTACGGCATCGCCTCCTGGGACGCCGACTTCGCCCCGCTCGGCGCCTACGACGACGGGGTGGCCGGGGACACCACCTCCAACGTCCTCTACCGGCTGGACACGGGCAGCCTGACCGGCATCGACCCGAGGGTGGTCGTGGTGGAGGTCGGCACGAACAACATCGGGCTGCTCGGCCAGCCGGCGGCCGAGGTGGTGACCGGCATCACCGCGGTGGTGGACACCCTGCACACCGATCTGCCGGGGGCGCGGGTCCTGCTGGAGGACCTCTATCCCCGCAACAACGCCCACACAACGCAGCGCCTGGAGGTCAACTCCGTCAACTCCCTCCTCAGCCGCGCCCGCTTCGACACGCCGGTCACCCTGGTCAACCCGGGGCGGGCCCTGCTCGGCGACGACCAGGCGTTCAAGCCCGGGGTGATCCACAACGATCTCCTGCACCCGACAGCGGCCGGCTACCGCATCCTGGCCGGCGAACTGGACCCGGTGATCCGGAGGCTGCTGGCCGGCTGACCCCGTGGGCCGAGCCGGCCGCCCCGTCGCCGACGGCCCGTCAGTTACGCCGGCCGCCTCCGTAGGCCACGGCGACGATGCGCAGGATGGACACGTACACCAGCACCAGGGCCGTCATCATGGCGAGCGCGGCCGCCCACTCGGCCTCGGCTGGGAGCGCGGCCGCTTCCGCCCGGGTGACGTAGGCGAAGTCCGTGAACAGGCTGAGCACGGCGATGGCCAGCGCCGCCACGCCGAAGATGAGCCCGCCGGTGCCCAGGCCGGCCACGCCCGGCAGGGACAGACCGATGAGCGACAGCAGCCCCACCACGATCAGGCCGAACGCCCCCATGAACGCGACCGCCACCATGCGGGGGGTGACCCGGACCAGGCCGGTGCGGTAGAGGAACAGGGCGGCGACGAAGGTGACCGCGGTGAACACGATGGCGGCCGGCACCACGCCGTGACCGAAGGTGGCGTAGGCAGCCGACACCGACCCGAGAGCCAGGCCCTCCAGCACCGAGTAGGCAGGGGCGATGACCCTCGCCCAGCGCGTCCGGAACCAGCTGACCAGGACGAGGACGAAGGCGGCCGCCATGCAGGCGAAGGCCAGGCCGGCGGGCACCGCCAGGTAACCGAGCACCCCTGACGCCGCGGCCAGGATCGACAAGCCGGCCAGCTTGTCGTAGGTCCGGGCCGCGCTGAACAGCCCGGCGGCGTCCACCGGGCCGGGCGGTACCGGCTGGCCCCAGCCGAATCCCCCTCCCCCGCCGCCGTAGCCGCCACCGCCTGAGCCGCCACCGGCCCACCCGCCGGCGCCGCCGACCGGCCCACCCGCGTAGCCCGGGTAGGCCTGCGTACCGCTGCGGAACAGCGGGCCCGACTGGGGACCGGGCGACGGGGGCGCCGTCCGGTACTCCGACTCGATCCGCTTGAAGGCGGTACGGATAGAAGTGTCCATGGGTCTGATTCTGCCGCGCTGCGCCACCCGAGCGGCGGCCGGGAACCGAAGAAGTTCCTGAAAGAGCGGCCGGGAGGCCGCCTTGGCGACGGTCGCCGGACTCGAAGCTTTGCCGATTCCTTACCGGAGGGGGGCCTTGACGGGTGACGGCGGTCGGTAGCGTTCCTACGAGCCATGGACGCGCCGGTGGCCACAGCGAGTGCTCTCGGGGCGGCGATCCTGTTCGCATCAGGAACCGCCCTGCAGTACAAGGCCGCCCGGCCGCTTCCCAGCACCGGCGTCGCCGGCGGCCGGATCGTGGCCGACACCGTGCGGACGATCGTCGGCTCCGGGCGATGGCTCGTGGGTACCGCGGTGCTGGGAGCCGGCCTCGGCATGCACGCGTTCGCCCTGCACGAGGCTCCGCTGACGCTGGTGCAGCCGCTGCTGATACTGGGAGTGTTGTTCGCCCTGCCCGCCAGCCGCTACGCCGGCGGGCCGCCGGTGGGGGCGGCGGACCTGCGCTGGGCGGCGGTGCTGGTGGCCGGCATCGCCGGCTTCCTGATCACCTCCACCCCGGCGTCGCAGCCGGCCAAGGACATCGACGGCGGGCCGGCCTTCATCGCCTTCGTCATCTCCCTGGCCGGCGTGCTGGTGTGCCTAATGGCCGCCCACCGGCGGCGCGGCCCCTTCGCCGCCACAGCCGTCGGTGCCGCCGCCGGCATCGCCTTCGGCGGGAGCGCGGCGCTGATCAAGGTGTGCACCGACGTGGCTGGCGGCGGGGTGCTGGCCCTGCTCTCCAGCTGGCAGTTCTACGGGCTGGTCGTGGTGGGCGGAACCGGCCTTCTGCTCAGCCAGCTCTCCTACCGGGCCGGCCCGATGACCGCCAGCCTGCCCGCCCTCAACACCTTGAACCCGGTGGTCAGCGTGGTCATCGGCTGGGGCGTGTTCGACGAGCGGTTCCGCACCGGTCCCGGACCGGTCGCCGTGGAGGTGGTCTCTCTGCTGGCCGCGCTGATCGCCACCATCGTGCTGAGCCGCAGGTCGGCACGCGACGCCGAGGCTCTACGCAGCTGAACCGGTCCGCTCCTCCGCACGGGTCCGGGCTGCTCGTCGGGCCCCTAGGGCTGGCGCTGCCGCCCCGGGTCCGGGACCGGACGCGAGGACGTCGCCGGCTCGGCCCGCCGGGGGGCGGCGTGCGCCGCCCGATGGGTCCCGGCGGCGGCGAAGACGAACGGGCGCAGCGGCTGGTAGGTGCCGATCCGGTCCACGGCGAGGGTGAGCACCGCCCTGAGGATCAGCCAGCCGATCAGCGATATGGCCGTCCCGATGACCAGGCCCCCGGCGACATCGCCCGGGTAGTGGGCCCCGACGTAGACCCTGGCGAAGGCCAGGAACAGGGCCAGGATGGTCCCCACCACGGCCAGAGCCCGGGTGGCCCGGCCGCTGTAGTGGGCGATGATCCAGAGGCCGGTCACGGCGGCCCCGGCGGTGATGGTGTGGTCGGAGGGGAACGAGTAGTCGGTGCTCCTGGCCACCAGGACCTCGACGTGGTGCAGGGTCAGGTAGGGCCTGGGGCGGGCTACCGCGTTGGCGATGATCTGGTTGATCCCCACGGCGATGATGGTGCCGGCGGCCGCCCAGATGGCCGAGGCGACGGCGCGGGGCGGGTTGGCCTGGGACCGGGCGAACCACCAGCCGAGCAGGACCAGCACGGCGAAGATGCCCACTCCGTACACCGCGTAGACCTTCATGAATCCGTGCAACCACGCGGTGTGAACCGCGAAGTTGTTCACGTCCTTGTACCAGGTGGCGTCCACCGGGGTCCTTTCTACTCCGTGCCGCCGACCGGTGCCCGGGAGGCCACCAAATCGGGGGTTGGCACGATGCTCCATCCTGCTGCCTTCGAGGCTTCAGCTCAGACGATAACACTCAGCGCCGCTAGTAGGTGTAACGTAGGCTTCGTGGGTTGGAGAATCGTGACCTATCGGCTGAACGGGGAGGGATCCGGGCAGCGGGTGGGTATCTGGCGGGAGCTGCGCCGGCGGGGGGCGGTGTCGTTGCAGACCGCCACCTGGGCCATGCCGACCGGTGACCGCTTCGACGAGGGTCTGGACAAAGCGACGAGCCTGGTGGGCCGCTCGGGCGGCTCCATACTCGTGGCCGACGTGGATCCGGCCAGCCCGGCGATCGCCGAACTGGAGGCCCTGTACAACGCAGAGCGCGACGCGGAATGGGCCGAGTTCGTCTCCGAGTGTGTCAAGGCGCTGGCCGAGTTGGCCAGGGAGGTGGCCAAGGAGAAGTTCACGCTGGCCGAGCTGGACGAGGAGGAGCACAACGTCGACCGGCTGCGCCGCTGGTACCGGGAGCTGAGGGCCAAGGACCTCTTCGGCGCTCCTGGCTCGGCCACCGCTGAGGTGAAGCTCAAGGAGGCCGTCGAGGCCCTGGAGGACTTCGCCGAGCGCGTCTATGAGGCCCGCGCCCGCTAGTGGCCCACCATTCCCCTCCTGCCGCTCCCGGCAGCGCTCCCGGCTGGGCGGTCCTGGCTCCGGTCTACGGGGCCGGGTTCGTCACCGCCTTCGGCGCCCACGCGGTGGCCGCCAACCTGGGTGCCTATGCCACCGGGCACCACAGCTCCTTGTGGGAGCTGGGGCTCCTGCTCGGGGTGTACGACCTGGCCGAGGTGGTCCTCAAGCCGGTGTTCGGCTCCGTGGTCGACCGGGTAGGGTCCCGGCCGGTGATGCTCGGTGGGCTGGTCGCCTTCGCACTGGCCTCAGCGGCGTTCGCCGTGGCCGGCTCACCCCACTGGCTGGGCCTGGCCCGGCTGGGGCAGGGGTGCGCGGCCGCCGCCTTCTCACCCGCCGCCGGGGCGGCGGTGGCCGGGCTGGGGGGTGCCAAACGGACCGGCCGGCTGTTCGGAGGCTACGGCGGGGCCAAGAGCGTCGGCTACCTCCTCGGGCCTCTCGCCGGGGGGGCCATCGTCGACGCCGCCGGCTACCGGGCTCTGTTCGCCGTGACCGGCCTGGTTGCCGTGGGGGCCGCCGTGGGTATCGCCGCTCGCATGCCCTCCCTCGCCCCGCAACCGAAGGCCCGCTCGGGAGTGGTCACCCTCGTCGCCCAGCTGCGCGACCCCCGCTTCGTCCGCCCGGTGCTGCTCCTGGCGGCGGCCACCGGAGCTCTCAGTGCCGGGGTGGGCTTCCTGCCGCTGCTCGGCGTGCGCCACCATCTCAGCCCGCTCGCCACCGGGGCGCTCGTCTCGCTGCTGGCCGCCACCACCGCCGTGGCCCAACCCTGGGCCGGCCGGGCCCACGACCGCGGCCGCCTGCCGGCGGCCGGGCCGACCGCCGCCCTGCTGGTCAGCGCGGCCGGGTTCGCGGTGGCCGCCGCCTGGCCGACGCCCGCCGCCCTGGCGGTGGCCGCGCTGGCCGTCGGTGCCGGGGTGGCGGTGGCCACCCCTGTCGGGTTCTCCCTGCTGGCTGCCAGCGCCCCGCCCGAGCGGCTGGGCCGCACCATGGGAGCCGGAGAGGTCGGACGGGAACTGGGTGACGCCGGCGGCCCCATGCTCGTCGGGGCCTTCGCCGGCTTCGGGCTCACCGCCGGGCTGGTCGCGCTGGCCGCCGCCCTGGCCGCAGTGGGAGGGCTCACCCTCCCCGCCCGGAGGGGAGCCCGGCAAACCGCGTCCGAGCCTGAGGGGGCGCGGCCGTGAACATCCATCACCTCCTTTCCCAGTACGGCTACGCCGCGGTGTTCGTCCTTGTCGGCCTTGAGAGCCTGGGCGTACCGGTGCCGGGCGAGACCATCCTGATCGCCGCCGGCATCTACGCCGGCACCACCCACAGGCTGTCCATCTGGCTCGTGTTCGCGGTGGCGGCCGCGGCGGCCATCCTCGGTGACAACATCGGCTTCTGGATCGGTGACAAGGGCGGCTACCGGCTGCTACGCAGATACGGTCACTATGTCCGGGCCGACGAGGGCAAGATCAAGGTCGGCCGCTACATCTTCGACCGCCACGGGCCCAAGGTGGTGTTCTTCGGCCGGTTCGTGTCCGTGCTGCGCACCTACGCCGCCTTCCTGGCCGGCACCTTGAAGATGCACTGGCGCAGGTTCCTCCCCTACAACGCCTTCGGCGGGATCATCTGGTCGGCCATCTACGCCTTCGCCGCCTATGGCCTGGGCAGCACCATCAACAAGGCCTCCAAGCCGTTCGACATCGGCCTGGCCATCGTCGCCGTCGTCATCGTGGTCACCGCGATCGTCCTGGTGCGCCGCCAGGCCAACAGGCTCACGGAGAAGGCCGAAGCCGCCTACCCCGGACCCCTCCCCGAGCGCTGAGCCCTCGCCCGTCGGGACTTTGCGCCCTGTCGGGACCGGAACCGAACCTCCTAGCGTTCAGGCGATGAGGGACGCGGAGGAAAGGACCGTCCCTGACGAGGCAGGCGGCGCGTGAGCGGTCGGATCGTCGTCGGGGTCGACGGATCGGAGGGTTCGCTGCGGGCTCTGCAGTGGGCCATCGAGGACGCCGGGTTCCGCGACGCCGCCGTCCAGGCGGTCACGGTGTGGCGCGGCACGGAGATCGACGACGACATGGCCCTGGAGTGGGCCACCCTTCCCTCCCTGGCCCGGCTCGACCGGGCCAGCGCCGAGCAGGCGGGTCAGCGCCTCCGGCAGGCCGTCGCAGAGGTGCTCGCCGACCGCCCGGTCAGGGTCGACCCGATCGTCGTCGAGGGGGATCCGGCCGAGGCGCTCTGCCGTCGGGCCGCCGGCGCCGACCTGCTCGCGGTGGGATCCCGGGGCCATGGCGTGGTGGCCGGGCTGTTGATCGGCTCCGTGAGCCTGAAGTGCGCCCGCCACAGTCCCTGCCCGGTCGCGATCGTCGCCGTCGATCAGGAGACCGCCGCGCCCGCCACCCGGGCGCGGTAGTGACCGGGGAATCCGCATGGCTCCCGTCGGCCTGGCCTACCCCCTCGTGCTCCTCGGGGGGTGGCCGCCGCCACGCTGGTCCTCGATCTGCTCAAGCGGCCACTGATCGGCCGTGTCCGCCCCCCCGGCCGGGGCGTCCGGCTGACCCGGGGTCAGGCCTCGAAGCGGGTCAGCGCCAGGATGACGTCACCGGCGGACACCATGCCGACGATGCGCCCGTTCTCCTCGACCGGCACGTGGTGGATGTGGTGATCGGCCATCACCCGGGCGGCGTCGGCCAGCGTGCTGTCGGGCCGGAGGTTCACCAGCCCGGTCGTCGCCACGTTACCGGCCCACAGGTCCTCCGGCCGCTTGCCGTGTCCCAGCGCCTCGACGATGTCGTGCTCGGTCACGATGGCCGGGACCAGGTCGGCGTTCTGGACAACGACCGAACTCACCTTCTCGGCCGCCATGACCACCAGCAGGGCCCGGACCGTCGCGTCCGCGTCGGAGTACACCGTCGGTGCGTGCATCACGTGCTTCACAGGACAGTGCAACTCGCACAGGTGGGTTTCGCCGAGGTCGTCCACCGGTAGATGGCCCACTCTCATCGCAC
>JAKAXG010000447.1 GCA_021827225.1 Actinomycetes bacterium
TGGCCCACCAGATGGCGGGTTAGGGTGACCGACTGCCCGTCGCGCGGCAGTTGCAGGGACATCTCCACCCGGAAGCGGGCCCCCCGCTTCTTACGCTTCTGGCCCGCGCGTCTCCCCGGCGGCACCGGGCACGGCGTCGAGCAGGGCCTGGTCGCTCGTCCTCAACGTCAGAGTGGGCTCCTCGGACTCCCAGGACAGTCGCAGCCACAATGTGGTCGCCCCCCCGGCTGCGGCGTTGACCGCCTCCTGTACCGTGGCGGCGATCAGATCCGCGCTGCCGGGGAGCTTCTCGTGCCTGCGTAGCTGGTCGACCACGGCTGTCCCCGCCTGCAGGACGGCCGGCCGGCGAGGTGCAGGCCCGCCGGCGGGGGAGGTGGCCTAGGAGGAGATGTACACCGAGAAGGTGCCCGGGGAGACGAACACGTTGGGGTAGTGCCCGGTGGCCGGATCCGGTATGGACGGCAGACCCAGGAGGTTGTTCAGGAGCGAGGCGTTCTGGGCGCTGCAGTAGGGCTTGCCCGGATAGCCCGGCGCCGGCGTGGTGCTGTTGACCCCGGGAGCCGGATCGGGGACTATGGCCCCGACCGGGAAGTCGTTGGCCACCAGCGTGGCGTCGGCGTGGGTGATGGGACCGGTCACCGGTCGGCCGCTGACGTGCCCGCTGGTCTGGGTGGTGAGCAGGACCGGGGCCGTGGCCTCGGCCTGGGTGAGACCGGTGGCGGGGATGTCCTTGACCCCGTCGGCCACCAGGTTCCCGATGGCGAGGGTGCACGCCGCCCCAGCCTGGGTGGTGACCCCGGCCGGCAGCTTGTCCAGCAGCGACTGCAGGGAGGGCGGCAGGGTCAGGTTGCTGGTGGGGGTCAGGGCGGCGAGCAGCGAGGCCAGGGCCGGGCCGTAGTCGGATGTGGACTTGGCGCCGCTGAGGAACTCCACGTTGAGGCCCCCGTTGGCCGCCGGGGTCTTCTCGATCCGGGCGTCCAGCTGCCCGTCCACCGCTCCGTAGGCGCTGACGAGGGGCGCCCCGGGCACGCCTGTGATGTTCAGGGCGACGGCGGTCTGGTCGGGGTAGAAGACGAAGTCGTTGTTGAAGTTCGGGTCGCCGCCGCTCCCGTAGGAACCGCCTAACGTGCCCTTCTCGCTGGGCAGCTGCACCAGGCCGCAGCCGTAGGCGAAGATGCTCCCGTACCGGCTGCCGGTGGTGGGGTCCACCTGCACCGGCCCGCCCATGGTGACCGTCACCATGCTGTTGGAGATGCTCAGGTAGCCGCCCTCCCTGATCCCCGCCGGGGTGGTCTGGCCCAGGGTGGCGGCGAAGGGGATCTCGTAGGGGGTGGGGGCGGCGGAGCGCGGGGTGCCGGCGTTGGGGAACTGCTCCGGCGGGCAGGGCAGCTTCTGCCCGTTCGGCAGTACCACGTCGGGTCCGGGCGAGGTTCCGGCCGACGCCGCCGGCAGGGGGGCGGCCACGAATGCGCCCGCCATGGCGACGGCCGCCGCCACCCACCGCAGCTCCCGGCGGTCGAATCGACCAGCCCTGCCCTCGACAGACCGGCTTGCATCCGCCATCCAGCAGCCTCCCCCGTGTCGGCTCTTTCGGTAGCGGTCGGGCTCGATCCCCGGTCGCTCCCATCTACTGGTTCGTCGGCGACAGCCGCTCTCCTCCCCCCTTTTTCCAGATCATCGGCAAGCGCTCGCGGGAGGGACGGGTCGGGCCCGGTGACGACACCACCCGCCGGGCGGTGCGACTCCCGGTGGCACGAGCCGGCCTCCGGTCGGATCAGCGGAGGCGCACGATGTTGCCGGTTACCAGTCGGGCGGCGTCGGTGCAGAGCCAGACGATCACCTCGGCCACCTCCTCCGGCTCGGCCACGTGGTGCAGGTCGGGGCTGTCGGCCACGAACTGGCGGACGGCGTCGGTCACCCATCCCGTGTCGGTGACCGGCGGGTGGACCACGTTGGCCGTGACACCTATGGCGGCCAGCTCGCCGGCCGCGGACAGGGTGTAGCTGTCGAGGGCGGCCTTGGCCGCGCCGTAGGACACCTCGCCGGGGAAGCCGTCCCGCCCGTCCGAGGTCAGGCTGACGATGCGGCCCCAGTCGGCCCCGCGGCGCCGGGACCGCTCGGCGAGCTGGGCGATCATGAGGGCCCCGCCCCGGGCGTCGACGAGCAGCTGGGCGTCGGCGGTGCCGGCGGAGACAGGCTGGTTGACCCGGCCCACCCTGTCGAGCGGGTCGCCGCCGAAGGTGTCCTGCTTCCAGCCGCTGGCGTTGTTGACCAGGATCGACACCGGGCCGAGGGCGGCCTCGACCTGGTCGAAGATGCGCCCGGGCGCGGCCGGGTCGGAGAGGTCGGCCTCGACGGCGACCGCCCGGCTGCCTGCCGCCTGGATGGCGGCGACCACGTCGCTGGCGTCCCTGGCCCTACCTTCCGCGTAGGCGGCGGGTCGGCCGGGGTCGTCATCGGCAACCTGGAGTCGCAAAAATGAGACGCCCACGTCGGCTCCGGCGCCGGCGAGGGCCACCGCGGTGGCGGCGCCGATGCCGTGGTTGGCGCCGGTCACTACCGCCACCCGCCCGGAAAGGGGCCGAACGGACATCAGCGGTGGGGGGCGAGGGTGGCGTCGGTGGCTCCCGGCCCGGGTAGGGCGGTGTAGTCCCTGGCTTCCACCGGCTCGCCGCAGTCCGGGCAGACGAGCACCGGGTCGACCACGTGACCGCACGCCCGATGCCTGATCCGCACCGGGGGGCCGTGCTCGGCGGCGTAGCGGTCGCCCCACTGCCTCATGGCGGTGATCACCGGCCAGAGGTCACGGCCCTTGTCCGTGAGGCGGTACTCGTGGCGCAACGGGCGCTCCGAATAGGGCACCCGCTCGAGCACGCCGGCCTCCACGAGGGTGCTCAGGCGCTGGCGCAGGACGTTGCGGGCGATACCGAGCCGCTCCACGAAGTCGTCGAAGCGGGTCACGCCCATGAAGCAGTCCCGCACGATCAGCAGGCTCCACCACTCCCCGACCACCTCCAGGCACTGCGCCACCGAGCAGTTCATGTCGGAGAAGCTCACCCGCTGCATGACCTCCAGAATAGTCCGTTGCTTCACAGGACTTACCGCGCTACGGTCAGTCCTGTGGAGCAACTGACTCAGGGCCGCCGACCGGGCGCTGTCTTCGCCGTGACCGCCCTGGGGGCGTTCATGGCCTCGCTGGACCTGTCCATCGTGAACGTGGCCTTCCCCGCCCTGGCCCGTTCCTTCCCCACGGAGGGCCGGGCGGCGCTGGCCTGGGTCATCACCTCCTACACCATCGTGTTCGCCGCCCTGCTGGTCACCGCCGGGCGTACCGCCGACCGGCTGGGGCGACGGCGGGTGTTCAGCACCGGCCTGGTGGTGTTCTGCGTCGGCTCCGCGCTGTGCGGGGTCGCCCCCTCCCTGGGCCTCCTGGTCGGCGGCCGGGTGGTGCAGGGGGTGGGCGCGGCGCTGCTGCTGCCGTCTTCTCTGGGGCTGCTGCTGGAGGCGTTTCCCGCCTCGGCCCGCTCCACGGCCGTGGCCCTGTGGGGTGGGGTGGGGGCGCTGGCGGTGGCCACCGGGCCCACCCTGGGGGCGGCGCTGGTGACCGCCGGCGGGTGGCGGTGGGCGTTCTTCGTCAACCTGCCGGTCGGTCTGGTGGCCGGGGTGGGGGGCCGGTTGTGGGTACCCGGAACGCCGCCGTCGGCCGGCGCCGGCCGGCCCGATCCCCTCGGCGTCGGGCTGGTGACGCTGGCGCTGGCCGGGGTGGTGCTCGCCATCTCGGAAGGCCCGGCGTGGGGGTGGACGGACCCGTGGGTGGTGGGGGCGTTGGTGGTGTCGGCGGCCGCCGGGGCCGGCTTCGTCCGGCGCTGCAGCCGCCATCCCGAACCGGTCCTCGACCTCTCGCTGTTCCGCAGCCGGGCCTTCTCCCTCGCCAACGCCGCCACCGTCAGCTACGCCATGGGCTTCTTCGCCATGCTGCTCGGCAACATCCTGTTCCTCACCGGCGTGTGGCACTACTCCATCCTCCGGGCCGGCTTGGCCGTCACCCCCGGGCCGCTGGTGGTGGCGGCCGTCTCGGGACCGGCCGGTCGCCTGGCCGGCCGGGTCGGGTTCTCCCGGGTGCTGCTGGCGGGTTTCGCCGTCTTCGCCGCCGGGCTGGCCTGGTACGCCACCCGGGCCGGCGCCACGCCCGACTACGTGCGGCTGTGGCTGCCGGGGACCCTGGTGACCGGACTGGGGATCGGTCTCACCTTCCCGGTGCTGTCGGCCGCCGCCGTCTCGGATCTGCCGCCCGACCGGTTCGCTCTGGGAAGCGCGGTCAACCAGACCAGCCGCCAGGTGGGCGGGGCCATCGGCATCGCCGTTCTGGTGGCCATCCTGGGCCCGTCGGCATCGGCTGCCTCCTCGGGTGCCACCCCCGGCGCGGTGGCCGACTTCCACGCCATGTGGGCCTTCGCCGCCACCGCCGCGCTCGCCGCTGGGGCGGCGGCAGCCGCCGCCGGCGGGGTGGCCGGCGGGTAGCCGGCGTGCCGGCGGGGCGGCGGCAGCCGCCGCCGGCGGGGTGGCCGGCGGGATCGGTCAGGAGCGGCGGTAGTGGCGACCGCTCCGCCCGGAGCGGGCACCGG
>JAKAXG010000448.1 GCA_021827225.1 Actinomycetes bacterium
GGTCGAGCACGTCGAGCTTCTGGCGGAGCACGTCGGGCGTGGTCCAGGCGTTCCACTCGTCGGCCAGGGCCGCGGCCAGGCGCATGGTGCGCTTCTCGCCGCCGCCGCCGATGAGGATGGGCAGGCGCTCCTGCACCGGGGCCGGCTCATTGGGCGCGTCGCTGAGCGAGTAGAAGCGACCGGAGAAGGTGCTGCGCCGGTCCCGCAGCAGGGAGATGACCACCCGGCAGGCCTCCTCGAAGCGGTCGAGGCGTTCCTTCACCGGTCCCAGCTCCAGGCCGTAGGCGGCGTGCTCGTTCTCCTGCCATCCGGCGCCCAGGCCCAGCACCAGCCGGCCGCCGCTCATGTTGTCGACGGCGGCGGCGATGTTGGCCAGGACCGCCGGGTGGCGGTACGTGACGCTGGTGACCAGCGAGGCCAGCCGGACGCGCGGCACGGTGGCCGCCAGCCCGGCCAGCACCGACCAGCACTCGATGGTGGGCCCGTCGAGGGGGGTGGCGTCGCCCGGCGAGTTGGGCATGAAGTGGTCGGCGAAGTACACCCCGTCCCAGCCGGTGGCCTCGCAGTGGGTGGACAGGTCGAGGATCTCCTGCCAGCTCCAGGCGGGTGACGGCCAGATACTGAAGCGCATCCCCGCAGCGTAACGGCGCCCCGGCCGGGCGGTGGCCGGCGGCTGCTACAGGTACTGGCCGGGGCGGGGCCGGTCGTCCCCCTGGCCGGGCGGCAGGCTGCGCTGGCGCATCTGCTCCAGCTGCGCCCGGGCCGCCATCTGCTGCGCGAACAGGGTGGCCTGTATCCCGTGGAACAGTCCCTCCAGCCAGCCGACCAGCTGGGCCTGGGCCACCCTCAGCTCGGACTCGCTCGGCACCTCGCCGGGGCCGAACGGCGAGGTCATGCGGGCCAGCTCGGCCTGCAGATCCGGCGAGAGGCCCTCGGCCAGCTCCTGCACCGACGTGTCGTATATCTCGCGCAGGCGGTTGCGGGACGCTTCGTCGAGGGGGGCCTGGCGGACCTCGTCGAGCAGCTGCTTGATCATCGACCCGATCCGCATCACCTTGGCCGGCTGCTCGACGGCCTCCCGGTCATTGCCCTCGGCCGAGGATTCGTCCTCGGCCTGGTTGCCCACGATCAGGACCTGGTCGGGCACGTTCGGGGAGTCTGAGCCTGGCATCACCCCTTCAGTCTGCCCCGCCGGGCGACAAGAGGAACAAACATCTCGTCCTCGGTCAGCGAGCCGTGCCGGCCGATGAGCCGGTTGGTCGCGGCCTCGCCCGGTTCCAGGTAGGCCACCGGCTCGAACGGGACCAGCGCCACGTCCCCGACCCGGCCCCGCAGGGGCCCCTCCAGCGGGCCGCCCAGCCACCCCTCCCGCTCGATCTGCGCGTAGGTGGCGATCCACGCGCTGCCGCCGTACAGGTCGCCGAGCAGCCGGGCCAGCTCCTCGGCGGCCTCCGGCCCGGCCCGGCGGGTGTGGAACCACCGGAAGCGGGGCTCGCCGCTGACGATCGAGACCAGGTCCATCACCTCCGGTGCCAGCTCCACCACGGCCGCGCCGACCTGCACCTGGCCGTGGTCGGCGGTGACCAGCACCGCCACGTCCTCCGGCACGGCGTCGAGCACGTCTCCGACCAGCCGGTCGGCGGCGCCCAGCTCGGCGTCGTAGTGCGGCCCGAACCCCTGCATGTGGGCCACCCGGTCGACGCCGTCGTAGTAGGCGTACACCAGCGGCTCCCCCTCGCCGACCAGCCGGCCCACGTCCACGGCCAGCCCGGACGACGAGTACCACCCCACCTGGCGGGCGCCCCGCTGGTGGGCTTCGGTGAAGGGCGTCCCGGCGAACTCGGCCTTGCTCACGACCGGCACCGGGCGACCGCCGAAGGGGTCGAGGAGCTGGAAGGCGGCCGGGTCCACGAAGGGCCGGGCGTCACCGGTGACGCTGGCTCTCCACTTCAGCACGTTCATCACCTCGGGTCCGCCCGGCCCGGGCACCACCACCCGGTAGCCGACCACCCCGTGGCGGGCGGGCGGAGCCCCGACCACCAGCGACGTCAGGGCGCAGGCGGTGGTGCTCGGCACCACCGTGGTGATCGGCCCGCCTTCCATCGATGCCAGGTTGGGGAGCAGGTGCAGGCGGTCCCGCATCTGGTTCCAACCGAGCCCGTCGAGCACCACCAGCACGGCCCGCCGGGCGTCGCGGGCCGGGGCCGGGAACCACCCGGGCCGGCTCTCCGGCGGGCCCAGCAGGGCGGGCACCACCCCGACCAGGTTGGCGCCCCCGTAGTCGGGGAGCACCGCCGGCTTCAGGCTCATCTCCCCACCCTAGAGGTAGAATGCGACGGTGAAGGTTTCCACCCGCGGGGACTACGCCAGCCGGGCGCTGCTGTCGCTGGCCCTCCACGCCGGGCAGACCCTCCCGACGTCGGTGCGTGACATCGCCGAGCGTACCGGGCTGCCCCAGCCGTACCTGGAGCAGATCCTCCTGGCCCTCAAGGGGGCCGGCCTGGTCCGCTCCAAGCGGGGCGTCGGGGGCGGCTACATCCTGGCCCGCTCGCCCGCGGAGATCACCCTGGGGCAGATCGTCAGCGCGGTGGACGGCCCCATCCAGGCCGGCGACTTCGGGGAGCCCCACCAGAACGGCGCCTGCGACCACGAGGGCCAGTGCGTCCTCCTGTCGGTGTGGTCGGAGGTGGGCCAGCACATGCGCCGCCACCTGGACTCCTTCACCCTGGCCGACATGGCGGCCCGGGCCCGGGGCGCCGGGGCGGCCGACGGCTCCGGGGACCCCCGCTCCGGCGGGCCGGACGCCGACGGCCTGGACGGGCCCGGGGACCTGGCCGGCGAGACGCCGTCACCGGCTCTCACCTGACCACGGGCCCGGCCCGCGCCGGGGTGGACGACCGGCTCAGTGGTGGTGGTCGTGGCCGTGGCGGTGTGCCTCGGCCAGGTGCGAGTGGCCGACGCCGACCGGCTGGCCCACCCGGTCCTCCAGGCCCGGCCAGGGGGCCCGGTAGGCGCAGGCGTCGCAGTTGACCCACACCGTGCCGGCCTGTGCCTCCCGGTAGCGATCCAGGATCAGCGGGACCAGGCGGGGGTCCGGCCCCAGGTAGCCGGCGTCGACGATCTCCACCCCGGTGTCGGCCGAGAACCGGGCCAGCTCCTGGCGGCCCCGCTCGATCAGCCGGCCGTAGCACAGGTACCACCAGGCCACCGCCACCCGCCGGTGACCGAGCCGGGCGAACACCTCGGCCGCCTCGATGACAGCTGGCCCGGTCACCCCGCTGAATCCGACCTGCACGAACGGCGAAGCGGTCCACTCCCCGACCAGCCGGGCCGCCTTGAAGGCGTCGCCGTTGGCGTCGGGATCGGACGTGCCGCGGGCCAGCACCAGCAGCGGCAGCCCCGCCCCGCCGGCGGCCGACACCGCTCCGGCCAGGAGCTCCACCGCCAGGCGTGACACCCCGAGCGGGCCGCCCAGGCGTATCTCCACCGCCGGGTGGCGCCGGCGGGCGTCGAGCACCACGGCCGGAACGTCGCTCTTGGCGTGGCCGGCGCCCAGCAGCACCAGCGGCAGGGCCGTCACAGATGTGCAACCGCGCTCCACCAGCGAGTCGATCACCGGCCCGGCCGGCGGGTCGGTCATCTCCAGGAAGCCCACGTCCACCACCACTTCTGGCATCGCTTCCGCCACCAGGGCGCCCAGGGCCAGCATCTCCGCCCCGCTCCTCGACGACCGGGACCCGTGACCGATCAGCACCAGCCCTTCGCGGTGATCTCCAGCGTGCATGCCGGCCCCAACCTAACCGACTCGCCCGGTGGGCTCCCTGCCTGCCACATTGGGTCGGTGGCAGCCCCCCTCGGTCCCCGCCTGGTCGTGGCCGGCACCGCCTCGGGCGTGGGCAAGACCACGGTGGCCACGGGGTTGCTGGCCGCGCTGCGCCGGGCCGGTCACCGGCCGGCGGCCGCCAAGGTGGGCCCGGACTTCATAGACCCCGGGTACCACTCGCTGGCGTGCGGCCGACCGCCGCGCAACCTCGACGCCTGGCTGTGCGGGCCGCAGGCGGTGGGCCCCCTGGCCGGGCGGGCCGGCGCCGGCGCCGGCGTGCTGGTCGTCGAGGGGGTCATGGGCCTCTTCGACGGGGCCAGCGACGGCACCGCGTCGTCCACCGCCGACGTGGCCCGGATGCTCGGGGCACCGGTGGTGCTGGTCGTCGACGCCTCCGCCATGTCGTCCTCGGTGGCCGCCATGGTCCACGGCTACGCCACCTTCGACCCGACCGTCCGGGTCGGCGGGGTGATACTCAACCAGGTCGGCTCCGACGGCCACGAGACCCTCCTGAGGGAGTCCCTCGGACCGACCGGGGTCCCGGTGCTGGGGGCGCTGCGCCGGGACGAGGGGCTGCGGTGGCGGGACCGGCACCTGGGACTGGTGCCGGTGGCCGAGCGCCCGACGGAGGTGGAGGCGGCCCTGGACCGACTGGCGGCCCAGGTGGCGGCCCGGGTGGACCTGGCCGCGGTGATGGCCCTGGCCCGCTCGGCCCCGGCCAGCGCGACCGGCGCCGTCGAGCTGCCGGCGCCGGGCCCGCCGGCCCGGATCGCGGTCGCCGCCGGGCGGGCG